>NZ_DATLXO010000093.1:0-14909 GCF_035575815.1 Iamia sp. | reverse complement strand
ACCTCCGACGCCAGCTCGTCGACCCTCGGCTGCACCCTCTCGGCCAGCTGACGCTCCTTGTCCGACTCCGGCAGCAGGGTCGCGGCCAGGAGCCCGGCGCCGAAGGCGACGAGGCCCGCGCCTAGCGGGTTGCCCTGCGTGGCCTCGGTCGCCTTCTGCGGCGTCTGGCCCAGCGTGGACGCCGCGCTCGAGGCACGGTCCGACGCACGGTCGGTGAGACCGGGACCCTCGCCGGGATCGGGCGACGGCACGGCCCCCATGACGCGGGTGCGCACGTCGGTGAAGCGACCGCGCACCGCCGCCTTGCGGCGCTCGGCCATGCGACCGGGGCTGACCCGGTCGCCGACCATCTCGAGGTCGGTGGCGATCGCCTGGCGCTGGCGCTCGGCCTCGGCGCGCAGATCATCTGCTCTGGTGCTCATCGTGGTCTCCTCCTGGGTGGCCGGTTGGCCGGTTCTGGTGTCGCCGCCCGGGACGGGCGGCGGGGTCTTCGGTGCGGCGATCAGCCGCGGCTCATCTGCTCCTGGGCCAGGTCGCGGTCGCGCTCGAGCTCGGCAACCGTCGCGTGAGGTACGGGGTCGGTCGCCTGGAGCTTCCCCTTGCCCTGCAGGGCGAGGACCGCGGCGATCGCGGCCCAGACCAGTCCGACGACGAGGAACGCGAGCGGATCGGGGATGATCGCGGCTAGCCCCCATGCCGCGGCGTGGGACAGGAAGACGATGGCGACGAGACCGGCGACGGCGCCGCCGCTCAGCATCCCGGCGCCCTTGGCCGCCTTGGTCACCTCTTCCTTGACCTCGACCTTGGCCAGCTCGAGCTGGGTGGACACCAGGTCGCTCACGTCGGTCGAGAGGCTCGACAACAGCTCGGTCAGCGACCGGTCCGGGTCCTTGGGCTCGGTGGGGTCCGGTGCCCCTGCGGCGGGCCCGGCCACCGGTCCGCCGCTCATGAGAGTCCGCTGGGGGGTGTGCCGCCGGGGTCGGTTCCCCCTGAGAGGCCCTCGCCGCCCGATCCGCTCCCCGACGCCGAGTCGGGCTGAAGAGCGTCCTTGGCCGCCTGGCCGACCTCGCTCACATCGACGTGGCGGGCCAGGCGACCGACGGCCATGCCGGCGGCCAGGCTGCCGAGGAGGAACATGCCCGGGCGCTGGCGGGCGAAGCGGGTGACGTCGGCGACGAGGGTGTCGACCCCGCCGTCGTCGAGACGGGAGGCCGTCTCCCCGGCCTGGTCGGCTGCGCCTCGCACGAGCCGCACGACGCCGGCGTCGGGCTCCTCGGAGCCGTCGGCCATCTGGCCGAGCTGGCGGCTCAGATCCTTCAACGTGTGGGAGAGGCGCTCGGTCTGTTCGGCGGCCTGCGTTCGGAGCTGCTCCTGGGCGGTGCCGAGCACCTGCGTCGCCTGGTCGCGGGCATCCTCTGCGACGGAGCGAGCCTCGCCCATGGCGGCGTCCTTGACCTCGACCGCCTTCTGCTGAGCTTCACCTCCCACCTCCGAGGCGCCGGCCTTGGCGGTGTCGGCCGCCTCGCGGGCCTGGTCGGATGCGCCCCCGGATGACTGGTCGGATGCACCCCCGGACGAAGGATCGACGGCGCCGGCATCGCCGGGGAAGGCAGGCCCTCCGGGAGCGGCGGGAGCCACGGGAGCGCCCGGCAGGCCCGGTGCGACCGGCGCCGTGGGCGGCATCGGCGTCACGGGAGCCGGGGGCGGCACGCTCGGGTTCGGGTTGGACATGGGGACCTCCGCTGGCGGACTCAGTGCGAGGATCACGCACTCCCCGGTCGACGCCGCTGAAACGCCCCCGAACGGGTGAACACGAAAAGCATAAGGCGCCGCCAAAGGCGGGCTCGACCCATCGGAAGGGGGCGCCTGGTTGGCTAGTGCGGCGGAGAGGGCGGCGGATCGTCCCGGATCCGGGTGGGGCCGACCGGGTCCTCGGCACCGGGACCGGCGGGCCGATCGTCGGTGCGGTGGAACCGGTCGGTCGTCCGGTCCTTGTCCAAGTCGGCGTGCGTGGCCGTCTGCTCCGGGTGCTGCACCCGCCGAGCCAGGAACACCGCGGCGCCCACGACGACCACGACGACCACGGCGACGGCGAGGCCGGTCACGCCGGGACCCCCTCAGCATGTCGGCCGAGGATGCGAGAGCAGACGACCACCGCAAGATCGTTGCCCACCATCTCAGCGAACGTGCGGTTTCGCTTCACAGCGGCCTCCTGCCCCCGGGGCGGCGGGGCAAACGATGCGCGGGCCAGCACCGTTTGGGGCCAGGACGCACGGGCGAGTGAGCGCCCATGGACCTGCCCCCACCCCGCACCACCCCGTGGGCCTCGCCGGCCACCCGTCACCGCCCGCTGCGAGACGACGCAACGGCCGATGTCGTGGTCGTCGGCGGCGGCATCACCGGCTTGACCACGGCCGCGCTGTTGGCCCGCGGCGGCGCCTCGGTACGGGTGCTGGAGGCCGGCACCCTCGCCCAGGGCACGACGGGCGCCAGCACCGCCAAGGTCAGCGCCCTCCAGGGTCTGCGCTACTCGAAGCTGCGCCGGGTGCACGGCGAGCGGGTGCTGGCCCCGTACGCGGCGGCGCAGGTGGCCGCTCGGGACTGGGTCACCGAGCGGGTGTTCGCCCGGGGCGTCGAGTGCGACCTCGAGCAGCGCCACGCGGTCAGCTACACCAACGACCCCGGCCGGGTCGACGACGTCGAGGCCGAGGCCCACGCCGCTCAACTCGCCGGGCTCGACGTCGAGCTGCTCAGCGACGACCCGGAGCTGCCCTGGGGCATCGCCCGCGCCGTGCGCCTGGGAGACCAGCTCCAGCTCGATCCCCGGGCGTGGGTCGCCGACCTGGCCGCCGAGGTCGCCGAGCACGAGGGCAGCGCCGTCCACGAGGAGAGCCGGGTGCTGGGCTTCGCCGACCGGGGTCGCACGGCCGTGACCGCCGAGGGGCGCGTGCGCGCCGCCCACGTCGTGCTGGCCACGCTGCTGCCGATCAGCGACCGGGGCCTGTTCTTCGCCCGGGCCGAGCCGGACATGTCCTACAGCGTCGCGGTGACGGTCGAGGCCACGCGCCCGGTGGGCATGTACCTCGGTGCGGATCAGCCCACCCGATCGCTCCGCACGGCGACGCTCGACGGTCGCGAGGTCCTCCTGGTGGGCGGTGGAGGCCACGTCGTCGGGCGCCGCACCGACACCGACGCCGAGCACCGCGACCTCATCTCGTGGGCCGACCGGTGGTTCGGCGTCACCGAGGTGCTGCGCCGCTGGGCGGCGCATGACTACCAGTCCATCGACCAGCTCCCGTACGTCGGCCGGGCCGACAGGCTGCCCGGGAGCCCCTGGGTCGCCACGGGGTTCAACAAGTGGGGGATGTCCAACGGCACCGCGGCGGCGATGACCCTCGCCGCCGCCCTCGGTGGCGAGGTGCCCGAGGCTGACCGCCCTTGGGACGACCTGTTCGACCCTCGGCGCCTCGAAGGCTGGTCCGGCGCCCGGGAGGCGGCATCGCTCAACGCGGCCGTCGCGACGCAGATGGTGAAGGGCTGGGCTGCGCCGACGAGCTCCACCACCGCGAGCGGCCCGGAGGTGGGTCGCCACGTCGGCGTCCCCGCCGCCCGGATGACGCGGCCGACGACCTCGTCCACCGAGGGGGATGAACCGTGCCGGTTGGCGCTCGTGTGCACGCACCTGGGTGGCATCGTGCGGTGGAACGAGGCAGAGCGAACGTGGGACTGCCCCCTCCACGGATCTCGCTTCGCCGCCGATGGAACCGTGGTCACCGCGCCTGCCACGCGTGCCTTGCGACGCCTCGGCGGTGGCGCCGACGACCGGGCGGGCGCCTCGAGCTGAGGCCGACGGGCGTGCGTTCCTCACCGTCAGAGCAGGGCGGCCAGCACGGCCTCCAAGGCGGCGGCGCAGGATGCCGCGACCACCTCGGGCGGGTCACCGGAGAAGTGGTGGAGCCGCGGCTCGGGGTCACCGGCGGCCACGACGGCGATCCACACCGTCCCCGGCGGCTGGCCGTCCTGGGGGTCGGGACCGCCCGCCCCGGTCACGGCCACGGCCACCTCCGCGCCGAGCAGCTCCATCACACCGGTGGCCATGTCGCACGCCGCCTCCTCGCTCACGACCGGCCCCGGCCGCACCGCGAGCACGTCGTGCTTACCTCCGACGCGTAGGCCACCACCCCGCCCCGCAGCCACTGCCCGGCGCCGTCGGCCCGAGCGAGGTGGTTCACGAGGAGGCCGCCGGTGACGGACTCGGCCACCGCAATGGTCGAGCCCCGCGTCCGGAGCCGCTCGGCCACCTGGTCCGCCAGCCCCGTCGCCCGTTGCTCACTCGTGATCTGGCTCACGTCTCCTCCTCCTCGTCGCGTACCGATGGCGTCACCTCCCCCCGTGCGGAGGCGGCAACCACGGCCGCCGCCGAGCGCCCGATCTCCCGATGACCCGGCAAGCCTGAGGCCGGCGCTCACCGACGTTTGCCCCGCTCCGGCGCGGGCAGCAAGCGCCCCACCGAGGAGGAGATCACGCCATTGACCGTCCACGTCCGCCAGGAGCCCGCGATCGTCGTCATCGAGATCGACACCCTTCCCGACGAGGGCATGTGGCGGCTCCTCACCGACCAGCTACCCCCGGACGGTGATGGCTCGACCGCAGTGGTGCTCGACGTGAGCGGGCTGGTCCTCCGGCCGGCGGAGATCCGCGCTCTGGGGCGCCTCGTCGACGACCTTCCCTGCGGCGAGGTCTGGTTGGCCTGCTCCCGGCTGGGCGGCCGGCGCCTGCTCCGCCGGCTCCTGCTCGATCAGGTGCCGGTCGTGGCCCGGCCGGCCGATGTGACTGCAGCCCGGCTCGACTCCGCCGCCGCCTCGGCCTGAGGACGAGACCGCCCACTGCCTCGACGGCGCTTCGCCGTCGAGCCGCGGACAGGCGGCGCGCCTGGGTCTCGTGCACACCGGCGCAAGGTCGCATGGTGCGTCGCAGCGAGTAGTGTCATCAGCGGTTGAGCAGCCAGCCACCCTCCTTGCCGGCAGGGAACAGCGTGATCCGCGCTCTCCCGCCCATGACGACGGGAGACAAGTGGACGCCTCAACCGACACGTTCGAAGCCGCTCTGGGAGCACTCGCCGAGACGCTCGTGACCGAGCAGGACCTCGACAGCCTGCTGCACCAGATCGCCGGCTTGGCCTGCGTGGCCATCCCAAGGTGCACCTTCGCAGGGGTCACCGTGGTCGAGGAGGGCGCCTTTCGCACCTCCGCCCGGTCGCACCCCGAGGTCCAGTCGCTCGACGATGCCCAGTACCGCGCCGATGACGGGCCCTGCCTCGTCGCCTGTCGCACCGCCGAGGTCGTGGTCGTCGAGGACGCCACCCACAACGACCGCTGGCCCCAGTTCAGCGCCACCGCCGGCGAGCACGCCGTGCGGAGCTCCTTCTCCGCACCACTCACCGCCTCGGGCTCGTCGCTCGGGGCGCTGAACCTCTACTCCCGCACGACCGGGCCGTACGACGACCAAGCCGCGTCGTTCGCCGCGCTGTGCGCAGCTCAGTCATGACCGCGCGCCATGCCCCTTCCAGCGGCGGTTCACCCGAACGGGTCGTTGCCCCCCCCGGACGTGCGGTGTTGGATGACGTTGACGTTCAAACCGCGAGGGTCACCAACAGGCGCGATCTGTCAAAGGACCGACCATCCATGGCCAGCTCTTCGAACCTCGCTTCTCGCGTCGCATTGGACGCGGACGAGTCACCCTTCCCGAGCCCCCCAGAGCTCGATGCCCGGGTCCGCCAAGCCTGGGGCACCAGCAGCGGCCAGCCCGACGACCGCAAAGGCACCCCGGACCCGCTCCACCGCACGGCGACCGAGACCCACGACCAGTCCGACCGCCACCGGGCTGACCAGACCCTCCCTCGTGGCGCCAGCCGGGATGATCCCGGCCAGGAGCCCGCGGTCGACCCGGAGGTGTGGCTCCTCCACGTTCGCTACCAGAGGGCCGGGTGCCCCGATGCTCTGGGCGCCCTGGTCGAGGAGTACACCGGCTACACCATGGCCCTCGCCCGGCGGATGCATCGCGAGGGCGAGCCGCTGGAAGACCTCCAGCAGGTGGCCATGGAGGCCTTGGTCACCACCTTGCAACGGTTCGACTGCGGCCGGGGCACACCGTTCCCCGGGTTCGCCACACCCACGATCATCGGCGCCCTCAAGCGCCACTACCGCGACCACGGGTGGGCCCTGCGGGTACCCCGCTCGGTGCACGAGCTGGCCGTCCCGGCGCGAGAGGCGGCCGACCGCCTGACCGCCCTCCACGGGCGTGCCGCCACCGTCGCCGAGGTCGCGGCCGAGCTGGGCGTCGCCGAGCACGACCTCCTCATCGCCCAGTCGGCCACGAGGGCCCGTAGCACTGTCTCGCTCGACGGCGCCCGGCGGGACGACGGGGCCCCGCTGCTCGAGATCGCGGTCAACGACGAGCGGCTGGCCCTGGCCGAGGGGCACGTCGCGCTGGTGGAGGCCATGGAGGTCCTCGGCGACCGTGAGCGGACCGTGCTGGGGCTCTACTTCTTCGAGGAGCTCACCCAGAACCAGATCGCCCAGCGCTACGGCGTCAGCCAGATGCAGGTGTCGCGCTGGATCGCCGGAGCCATCAAGCGTCTGCGGGCCCGGATGTCGGCGACCGCCGACGATGAGGGCCCGATCGGCCCAGGCGCTCAGCGCTCGCGCCGGGAGCGGTGACGGGCCGGACCCCCGCCGGGGAGCAGTCCTAGCGGCCCGCGTTGAGGAGCACCCGCAACCCGAACGGGTGAGGGAACGGCCCGGCGACTCGCCGGTGCAGCCGGGTTTGCCCACCCCCTCCGGGGCCAGTGCCGGGGCGTGCCCGGTCCGATCCCACGCTCGCCCTCGTGAGCGACCAACCTGCTCGCACCGTCGCCGACGCCGTGATCGACCGGTTGCGCCAGTGGGGCGTCAGCCGCGTGTTCGGCTACAGCGGCGACGGCATCAACGGGGTGATGGCCGCTCTCCAGCGCACCGACGGCGCCGTCGAGCTGGTCCAGGCCCGCCACGAGGAGGGCGCCGCCCTGATGGCCTCGGGCTTCGGCAAGTACACCGGCAGCGTCGGGGTCGTGACCTCGACGCAGGGCCCCGGGGCCATCCATCTGCTCAACGGGCTCTACGACGCCAAGCTCGACCACCAGCCGATCGTCGCTCTCGTCGGGCAGCAGGCCCGCTCCGCGCTGGGGAGCGCATACCAGCAGGAGATCGACATCCACGCACTCTTCAAGGATGTCGCCTCCCAGTTCATCGCCACCATCGAGGTGCCCGAACAAGTGCCGATGCTGGTCGACCGGGCGATGCGCGTCGCCCAGGCCACCCGCAGCCCGACGTGTCTGATCTTCCCCCACGACGTGCAGGTCGCGGCGGCGGTCGACCTCCCCGATCGCCAGCACGGCGTGGTCCACTCCTCGGCCGACACCGAGCGGGCCGAGGTCGTCCCCGCGACCGACGCCCTGCGGGCGGCCGCGGAGGTGCTCAACGCCGGCCGGCACGTCGCCCTGCTCGTGGGTCAGGGAGCGCGGGGCGCCACTGACGACGTGGCCGCCGTGGCCGAGCGGCTGGGCGCGGGCGTGGCCTACGCCCTGCTCGGCAAGCCGGTCGTGGGCGACGACCTTCCCTACGTCACCGGCCCCTTCGGCCACCTGGGGACGACGGCCAGCGCAGCACTGATGGACGGTGCCGACACGTTGCTGATCGTCGGCTCGAACTCCCCCTGGACCGAGTTCCTGCCGCCGGCCGGCCAGGCCCGGGGCGTGCAGATCGACATCGACGGCCGCAACGTCGGCAACCGGTACCCGACCGAGGTCAACCTGGTGGGCGACGCCGGGCCGACGCTGCGGGCGCTGCTGCCCCTGCTCCGCCAGCAGCCCGATCGCTCGTGGCGCGCGGAGGTCGAGGCGCAGGTCGACCGCTGGTGGCGCGAGAGCGAGCGGCGCGCCCACGAGCCGGCCCGCCCCCTCAACCCGCAGCTGGCCTTCTGGGAGCTCTCGGCCCGCCTGCCCGACGACGCCCGACTCGCCGTCGACGTGGGCTCGTCCACCTACTGGTACGCACGGCTGGTACGGCTCCGGGCCGGGGCGCACGCGCACCTCTCGAGCACCCTGGCCACCATGGGATCGGCCATGCCCTACGCGGTGGCCGCCAAGCTGGCCGATCCCACGAAGGTCGCCGTGGCCCTCTTGGGCGACGGGGCCATGCAGATGAACGGCATCAACGAGCTCGTCACCGTCAGCCGGATGTGGCGGACCTGGGAGGAGCCGCGCCTCCCCATCCTCGTGCTGAGCAATGGCGACCTGGCGGAGGTCTCGTGGGAGCAACGCGAGATGGAGGGACAGCCCCGCTTCGCCGCCAGCCAGGACCTGCCGTCGTTCCCCTACGCCTCCTACGCCCGGCTGCTCGGCCTCGGGGGCCGCCGCGTCGATGACCCGTCGGAGGTCGGCCCGGCGTGGGATGAGGCGTTCGCCGCCGACCGCCCGTTCCTGATCGAAGCCATCGTCGACCCCGACGTCCCGCTGCTGCCGCCGACCATGCCGGCCGCCAACGCCGAGCAGATGCGGGCCGCGCTGGTCGCGGAGGGCGACCCCGGCCGGCACGCGCTGGACCAGCTGGAACGCCAGGCCCTCGACGAGTCCAACCTCGCCTCCCCCGGCGACTGATCTCCACCAGCCCGGCCCCGAGCACGGCAGCGGCGACTCATCCTCGACCGGGAGCGCCGGTCAGCGACCAGGAGGAAGCTCGTGGTGGTGGGAGAGGACCACGAGGTCCACCGGCAGGAGCTCCGGCAGTGTCGCCGCCGGCTCGTGCCGCCGCTTCGAGCGGAGACCGCCGCCGAGGGCGGCGTGGTCGCCTTGGTGGAGGAAGTTCGGATCGGTGAGGATCCGGAGGCCGCCGGCCTCCAGCAGGACGGTGGCGTTCCCGATGAACGTCACCCGGCCACCGGTCGCCGGCTCCGGTCCCGATCCGTCGATCCGGATGATGGGGTGCTCCACGTCGGGTCCTCTGATGCGGCGGGCATCCTCCGCTGACCCGTCGGCCGCCGTCGAAACCCGGCGTCCGACGTGCGGGTAGAGGTGGTGGCGGCGGGCAGGGCCGAGGTCATGGACCCCTTGGAGCTCGCCGTCGACGCCCTCGCCACCTACCGCATGACCCGGCTGGCCACCGCCGACATCATCAGCGAGCCCTGGCGCCGGTCGGTGGTCGACCGGATGGTCGACCCGGCCGAGGTGCCGCCCGACCAGCCGCCGGGGGCTCTCGCCCACGAGGTCGTGGACGACCTGGCCGACCCACCCAAGCTGGCCCGGCTCATCACCTGCCGGTGGTGCGCGGGCATGTGGATCGCCGGTGGCGTGGTGGTGGCGCGCCGGCTGGCCCCGCGGGCCTGGGAGCCCATCGGTCGGGGCCTCGCCCTCTCGGCAGTCGCCGTGCTCCTCGCCCGGGCGGAGTCCGACTGACCGGTCCCGGCGGGGACGCGCGCACCGGCAGCGCGATCGTGGCGCGGACCGGCGGCCTCAGCTCGCCAGGAGGGCGAAGGCGGCGCGGAGGTCGGCGACCAGTTCGCGCTCGCCCTCGGCCCGCCGCTCGGTCGGCCCCCGCAGGATCGACGAAGGGTGCACGGTGGTGACCACGTGCTCGGCCAGGTCGCTCTCCACCGGCCGGCCCCGCTCAGCGCTCACCCGGAACGAGGAACCGAGATGGGCCTGCGCCGCGGTGGCGCCCAGCAGCATCACCAGCCGGGGGCGCACGATCTCGATCTCGGACGTGAGCCACGGGCCGCAGGCCTCGATCTCGGTGCGGTTCGGCTTCTGGTGGATGCGCCGCTTGCCTCGGGCCTCCCACTTGAAGTGCTTCACCGCGTTGGTGACGTAGATGTCGTCGCGGCATCGGCCGGCCTCGGTCAGGCAGCGGTCGAGGACCTGTCCCGCGGGCCCGACGAAGGGCCGGGCTTCGCGATCCTCGCGATCGCCGGGCTGCTCGCCCACGAGCATGACCTCCGCGGGTACGGGCCCCTCGCCGAACACCGTGGCGGTGGCGTCCTGCCACAGGGGGCAGCGGCGACACTCCGACGCGTTGTCTGCCACCTCGGCCCACCGTTGCGACGGCGTCGCTGCACCCATGGCGTTGCGCTCACCCCCACGGGTGGCCGCAAACGTCACGCGCCGTCGGGGGTTTGCTCGGCCCGCTTCCGGTGAGCGGGGAACCCATGCTCCGCCTCTTGGCCCTCCTTGCCGGTCTGTCCCCGGCGCGCTGGCTCGTCGAGTTCGCCGACGCCGTCGACGATGCGTGGGACGTGCACGACCCGCTGCTGGCGGCGGATCCGGCCGACGTCTCCCCGGGCGAGCGGGTCGCGTTTGAGCCACCATCGGTGCGGTAGAGCGCAGGTCATGGACACCGAAGGCGACAACATCGGCCCCGACGAGGTCAGCGAGGTGCTGGGGGTCCCGGTCGAGCAGGTCGCCGTGCTCGTCGAGCAGGGCCTGCTCACACCGGTCGACGGGGCTGACCGCTCTCAGTTCTCTCGGGCCGAGGTCGAAGCGGTGCGCCTCCAGGGCGGCTGACGAACCTGCCTTGCAGCGGGAGCACCTCTGTGCTTCATTGGCGGGTGACGTTCAGACACGAGGGTCACGACAGCTCTCCGCCCGTACCGGGCGCCGAGGAGACCGATGACCGACATTGACGTAAGCGCCGCCACCGCCGGCGCGAGGTGCGTGACCGCCTGCGTGCTCGACGACAACGACGTGATCGTCCGCGGCGCCGCCGCTCTCCTCCATCCCTACTCGGAGCAGATCCGCGTCATCGACCATCCCGGCGGCGTCCCCTTCGACCGCAGGGTCGACGTCGTGCTCGTCGACTGCTTCGCCCGACCGGAACCGGCGGCGGAGCTGCTCCGGCTCCTCACCGCCTGCGTCCACGTCGAGCGCGTGGCCGCCTACAGCTGGAGGGCCTCACCGAGCCAGGTCCAGGCCTCCCTCACCGCCGGCGCGTCGGGATACCTCTCGAAGGCGCTGTCCGGCGAGCAGCTGGCCGTGGGGATCCTGGCCCTCGCCCGGGGCGAGCAGGTCGTCCTCGGCGCCACGGTCCGGCCGCCGGCGATCGGCGCCTGGGCGACATCGACGACCGGCGTGGAGGAGCTCACCGAGCGCGAGGCCGAGGTGCTGGCGCACCTGACCTACGGACGACGCACCGCGGAGATCGCCGAGGCCATGTGCCTCAGTGTGAACTCGATCAAGACCCACACCCGCCACCTCTTCCGGAAGATCGGCGTGAGCAGCCGCACCGAAGCCGCCATCTGGGGCCTCGACCACGGCCTCCGGCCCGATCAGCCCCCGGCCCCGGGCGGCGGCTCGGACGATCGGTCCGACAGGGCCTGATCGCCGGCGTCCAACATGTCGGTCAACGAGCCCCGGTCGAGCACCACGTAACCGCCGTGCCAGCGCCGCCACACACCGGCGGTGCAGAGCTAGGCGGCCGACGATGTGGCGTCGGTGGAGACTGGTCGAGGTAGGCATCGCTCGATCGCGTGGTTCGCCGGCAGCCGACAGGGCTGCGGCTCAGCCACGAGTGCGCCCCTCGGCGCCGTCGACCAGACCGGTGGTGACCTCCACCGCGTCAGGGCGTGAACACGACCTTGACGACGCCCTCTTGCTTCGACTGGAACCGGGCATAGACGTCAGGCGCCTCCTCCAAGGGGACGTGATGGGTCGCGAAGCCCTCGACGCCCAGCGGATCGTCGTCGCCCGACAACCACGGCATGATGTCGTCGACCCAGCGCCTGACGTTGGCCTGCCCCATGCGGAGCTGGATCTGCTTGTCGAAGAGCGTCAGCATGGGCAGCGGATCGGCCATGCCGCCGTAGACGCCGATGAGCGAGACCGTGCCGCCTCGGCGGACCATCTCGATGGCTGTCTCGAAGGCCGCCAGCCGGTCCACGCCGCCGGTCTTCATCAGCTTCTCGGCGAGGGCGTCGGGCAGTAGCCCCGACCGCCTCGACCACGCCCATGGGCTCGTGGCCGAGGATGTCGCCGGGGGTCAAGAACGGCCCCAGCGGCTCATAGAGGTGGAGGTCCGAGCCGCACAGGCCCGACGAGGTGATGCGGATGACGGCGTCGGTCGGTTCCTGGATGGTCGGATCCGGCACCTCTTCGACGCGTATGTCCTTCTTGCCTTGCCAGGTGACTGCCTTCATGTCGTTTCTCCTCGCGCCAGGGCGATCTGCCGCCGGGGCTCGCTGCCCGCCCGCCCCGGAACGAAACGGGCGCCGCCGGCTCGGAGCCGTGCTCACCTCGGCCTCCCAGCGCACGAACACGAAGCTTCGCGAGGTCGCCCAGGAGCTCGTCGACCGGGCCACCGAGCCATCGGAGGCCCGCACCCGCGACGATGACCCCGCCCCGGCCTCATAGGAGCCCCCGAGGCACCGGCCAGGGTCGAAGAAAGTTCCACCCCGGTGGTTTGCTCAACCCGGAGGGGGCGAAGTGTGGCGAGGTCCCGTCCCTGCGCTTCGAGAGGAGCCCCATGGCCGTCGTGCTCGGTGTCAACGCGGTGTTCCACGACCCGGCCGCGGCCTTGGTCGTCGACGGCGAGACCGTCGCGGCGGCGGAGGAGGAGCGCTTCAGCCGGCGCAAGCACGGCAAGGTGCCGGTACCGTTCTCGACCTGGGAGGTCCCGGAGGCGGCCGCCCGCTCGTGCCTGGCCCGCGCCGGTCTCACCCCGGCTGACATCGACGCCGTCGGCTACTCCTATGACCCCGGCCTCGCCCTCCCCACCCCGACCGACGACCTCACGGCCCTTGACTGGGAGGGGCTGCGGACGCTCTTCGTGCGGCGGGCGCCGCGGTTCTTGAAGGCGGCCCTGCCCGGCCTGGAGCCCGACCGGGTGCACTTCGTCCCCCACCACGTGGCCCACGCAGCATCGGCCTACGCCGCGGCGCCGTTCGGGAGCAGCGCGGTGATGGTGCTCGACGGGCGGGGCGAGCGGGGCTCGTTCCTCGCCGGTCACGCCCGGGGCGGCGACCTCGACGTGCTGGCGCAGGCCGACCTGCCCCACTCGCTCGGCCTGCGCTACGAGGAGCTCACCGCCCACCTCGGCTACCGCCGCAGCTCCGACGAGTACAAGGTCATGGCCCTCGCCTCCTACGGCCAGCCCCGCCACCTCGACCAGTTCCGGCAGCTGATGCGCACGACCGGCGACGGCGGCTTCGTCACCGAGGAGGTCGACTGGCCCGCCTTCGCGCCGCCCGGCCGGGGCGACGGCACCCTGGATCCGGAGCACGCAGACCTCGCATCCACCGTCCAGATCCGGCTGGAGGAGGTGCTGCTCGAGCTGGCCGAGTGGCTGCACGGCGCCACCGGCGAGCGGGCCCTCACCCTCGCCGGTGGCGTGGCCCTGAACTGCGTGGCCAACAGCCGGCTCTACGAGGACGGCCCGTTCGACGACGTGTGGGTGCAGCCCGCCGCCGGTGACGCCGGCACCGCCCTGGGGGCGGCCATGCGGGTGGCCCACGAGATGGGCGACACCATCGCACCCATGGGCTCTGCCGCCCTCGGACCGAGCTGGACCGACGCCGAGCTCGAGCAGTGGCTCCGCGACGGGGCGGTGCCCTACGAGCGGCCCGACGACATCGCCGAGGCGGTGGGCGGCCTGCTGGCCGACGATGCCGTGATCGCCTGGTTCCAGGGGCGCTCGGAGTTCGGGCCGCGGTCGCTGGGGCACCGCAGCCTCCTGGCCCACCCGGGCCACGAGCGCAACACCGAGCGCCTCAACGACGTCAAGGGTCGCGAGCAGTTCCGCCCCGTCGCCCCCATGGTGCTCCTCGAACGGGCCAAGGACATCTTCGAGGGGGGTCCCGTCCCCAGCCCCTACATGCTCTTCACCCACCGGGTGCGCAACGGGTGGGCCGAACGGCTGCCGGCGGTGGTCCACGTCGACGGCACCGCCCGCATCCAGACCGTCGACGCCGACGACGAGCCCCTCATGCACCGCTGCATCGCCGCCTTCGAACGCCGCACCGGCCTGCCCGTGGTGGTGAACACATCGCTCAACACCGCCGGGCGGCCCATGGTCGACGACCCCCGCGACGCCCTCGAGTGCTTCGGCTCGGCCCCGATCGACGCCCTGGCCCTCGGCCCGTTCCTCGTCCGGCGGGCGCACCTGTTCGCGGCACCGGCGGCCTGACCGTGCCGAGCTACGACATCGTCGTCCCCACCATCGGTCGAGCCAGCCTGCGGAGACTGCTCACGTCGCTGGCCGAGGCCGACGGCCCCGTCCCCGAGCACGTCTACCTCGTCGACGACCGGCGCGACCGCAGCCGACCTCTTCTGGGTCCGGCCATCGAGGAGGTGGCCCTCCACCGCATCAAGGTGATCACCGGTCGGGCGGCGGGGCCGGCGGCGGCCCGCAACGACGGGTGGCGCGCCGCGGGCGCCGAGTGGGTCGCATTCCTCGATGACGACGTCGAGGTGCCGCCCGACTGGCGCTTCCGCCTGGCCTCCGACCTCGACGGTCTCGCCGACGACGTCGGAGCCTCGCAGGGCCGCATCCGGGTGCCCCTGGCGCCCGACCGCCGGGCGACCGACTGGGAGCGCAACGTCGGTGGCCTCGAGCGGGCCCGGTGGGCGACGGCCGACATGGCCTACCGGCGCCGGGTGCTCGCCGCCGTCGGCGGCTTCGACGAGCGCTTCCCGCGCGCCTACCGAGAGGACGCGGATCTGGGCCTTCGGGTCACCGGCGCCGGATGGCGCATCGTGGACGGCGAGCGCCAGGTGACCCACCCCGTCGGCCCGGCACCGTGGTCGGTGAGCATCGCCAAGCAGCGGGGCAACGCGGACGACGCGCTGATGGACCGGATCCACGGCCCCGAGTGGCGCGGCCGGGCCG
>NZ_DATLXO010000092.1:0-44982 GCF_035575815.1 Iamia sp. | reverse complement strand
CGCACGAGCGACCCGAGGCCCAGCACGGCCCCGACCAGGCCGACCGCGACGCATCCGAAGATGAACACGGTGAGGTAGGAGCGGAGGAAGTCCGACACGTCGACCGAATCTAGTGAGGCTTTTCGCGATGGGCCAAAGGGGACGCAACCTTTCGGCGACGCTGTCGCCGCCCCGCCGCCGCGTCCGCGGCGGCCTCGACGACCGGGCCAGGCCGGGCCTGTGTCCCGGCCCAGGAGGGGCAACTGAGAGCCTCTCTGGTACTGGCGTCGACCTCAAGCGGGTGTTGTTCGGGGGGCCGGGTGGGACGAGCTCGATCTGGAGATCGTCCGCTCGCGTGAGCTCCCGCGGGAGGTCGACCTCGGCCCGGACGAGGTCGGGCCGGGTGGGACCTTCGGCCTCGACGCCTGAACGAGTGCGCCTCCAAGGTCGCGCCGCAAGGCCCGGTAGCGGCCGCTTGCGGTCCATGGTCCGCTCGTCGCTCCGTCGACGGCCGCTGTCACACCCCCTCTCTATGGTGCTCAGCGTGGGCGCTCCCGGATGGGAGGCCGCACGGAAGGAGACATCATGAGCGACCAAGCGTCGTTCGGCTTCGATCTGGTGCTCGCCGGGCATCCGATCGAAGGCGCTCGGGATTCGATTCGGCGCTACTGCGGCCTCCCGTGGACGGGAGGAGCGCCCGAGACCTGGGCCTTCGCGTACTACGACCAGGTCGACACAGCGCGAGCCGACCGCGTCGACCCTGTCGACGTACTTGCAGCGTCAGCGCTCCAGCGTGGGTTGTCCCGGGACGACATGACCTTCTTCGCCGGGCACGGGTCGCGGTCGACGCCTGGCCTCATCGAGCAGTGGCTGTTCGATGTTCCCAGCGAGGCGAGGCTGGAGAGTGCCGGGCCCAAGGACCTGTGGGCCCTCGAGCAGCTGACGACGTGGGAGGCAGCGCCAGGCTTGGCACTGCTCACCAAGGTCCTCCATCGCAAGCGCCCGAACCTCATCCCGCTCATCGACCGGGCGACCATCGACTGGTATCGACCCGTCACCGCCGAGCGACGGGCGGAGAGGGCGTGGCCGGCCCTGATGCGGGCCATTGGTGAGGACCTGGCCATGACGGGCGTGGGAGCGGCCAACCGCTTCTGGCTGGCATCGATGGCGGTCGAGATCGCGAAGGAGACCGGCCGTCAGGTGTCGTTCCTCCGCCTCGTCGACATCTCCATCTGGATGGGGGCCAACGGGTGAGCGGGGGAAAGGAGCCAGTGGTGCGGTTGCACCGACGCGGTTGGCCGATCGTCGTCTTCGGCGATCGCCGCTGGAGATGGGAGGCGACAGGTCGCTACCTGCGGCTCGGCTCGAACTCTGACGACCCGCCCTGCCGACGGTGCGGCGAGCGACCGACCCTCGAGGGCCACGATGCGTGCCTCGGCGAGATCACGGGATCCGTGGCAGCCTGCTGCGGCCACGGCTGGGTGCCCGGCTATGTCCTCGACTCCGACGGCACCCGACGACCACTTCCGAAGTTGGAGGAACCATGCGATCACCCGAACTCGGCCCCTTGACTGGTCTCGACGAGAGGGTCGTGGCCACACTGCGGCCGTACGTCGCAGACATTGTCGGAGCGTCGGGCCGCCAAGCATCGATCCCATTCGTGGCGAACACATGGAAGAGGTGGCTCAAGGGATTCGGTTGGGACGAGCCGCTGATCACGCGTCTGCTGGACACCTTCGGCGATGATTGCGTGAGCCGGCGCGGCCTGGCGACAATCGCCAGTAGCGCCCATGACGCCGAGGGGCGCCTGATCCTGCTCACAGCCACGATGATTTGGGGTCGAGGCAAGAAGAACGCCCGCATGAAGAACTCGTTCGAGAAGCTCCTCCGCCCGGGGGACGAGCACGTTGCCGAAGTCCTGGAGACGACGCAGAACGCCTGCGCAAGCGGGCGGCTGGCCGGGGCCTACCTCTCCGCCCGAGCCCTGCCCGGAATCCGCGAACCGTTCTTCACCAAGTGGCTCTGGGCCTCGACCCTCGGCAACGACTCGGTGGCTCTTCGTCCTCTCGTGCTCGACCGCTTGGTCTGGTTCAGCATCCGCGAGGTCGTGATGTGGAACAGCGTCGAGGCATCCGGCTCGCGTCGACTAGCCGATCGCTACGAAGCCTTCGTCGTAGCCGCACATCGCTGGGCCGAAGCCTTGAGTGCCGAGGACCAGCTCATCAACGCCGAAGACATCGAGTGCATCCTCTTCGAGCTCGGGAAGCACAAGGGAGACTGGTCGAAGCTCAGCCAACCATGACGCGCCGTTAGCGAAGGGGCAGATCGCGCACCGCAAGCCGCGTCGGGCTCACGACACCACGGCCAGCGACATGGAGCACATCAAACCCAGCGGCCATCAGGAGCTCAGTGAGACGCGGCGACAGGTTGGCGTCGAGAAGAAGTCTCACGCAGGGCGAGCGACCGGCAGCTCTCGCTCGTTGACCCTCGCTGCTGCGAGCTCGAGTGCGGCGAAGACGTCTGCCTTCTCCAGGTAGGGGTAGTCGCCGAGCACTTGGTCGATCGTTCGGCCCGAGGCGAGCTGACCGAGGACCATCCCGACGGTGACCGGAAGGTCACGGATGCACAGCACGCCTCCCATGCGCTCCGGGTCGACCGTGATACCTGCGGATGTCACGCCGGCATGGCAGTGAGCGGGCGTCCTCCGTCGCGTTCGATTCGCTGCACCGCGCCAGAAACGGTCCAGCCGGACGGCGTCAGCGGTCGTCGTCCGCGACGAGGTCAGGGGTGGCATCGCGGGCGGTCTTGGTGAGCGGGTCGGGCACCAGGCCGATGCCGATGGTGGCGACCAGGGCGAGGGCGATGGTGACCTTGGCCGCCATGGGGGCCTTCACCCGGCGCACCGGCGACGTCGCCGGCTCGGCGCCGTCGGCCTCGTCGGGATCCTGCGCACCGGCGTACATCGCCAGGACGATGCGCAGGTAGAGGAAGGCGGAGATCACCGCCGAGAGCATCGCCACCAGGCCCAACCAGGACGACCCGGCCTCCACGACGGCGTTGACGGCGTAGAACTTTGCCAGGAAGCCTGACGTCAGCGGTGTGCCCGCCTGGGCCAGCAGGAACACGGTGAGGGCCAGGGCCAGCAGCGGCTCACGGCGCGCCAGCCCGCCGTAGTCCGACAGCTGGTGGTGGCCGTCGCCCCGTCGGCCGACGACGGTGATGACGCCGAAGGTGCCCCCGACGATGATCGTGTAGGTGGCCAGGTAGAACAAGGTCGCGGTGACGCCCTCGATGGTGCCGGCGGCGACAGCGACGAGCATGAAGCCGGCGTGGTTGATCGAGGAGTACGCCATCATGCGCTTCACGTCGGTCTGCACCACCGCCAGCACCGCGCCCACCAGCAGGCTGGCGACGGCCAGAGCGTAGATGAGCGGCTGCCAGTCGTAGCGGTAGCTCGAGAAGGTGACGACCACGACCCGGAGCAGCCCGGCGAACCCGGCCGCCTTCACCGCGGTGGCCATGAACGCGGTCACCGGCGATGGGGCGCCCTGGTAGACATCGGGCGTCCAGGAGTGGAACGGGGCGGCGGCGACCTTGAAGCCGAAGCCGACCAGCAGCATCCCGATGCCGGCGAGGAGCAGGCCCTCGTCGGTGAGGCGGTTCTCGGAGAGGAACTCGGCGATGCTGATCATGCTCGTTGCGCCGGTGGCGCCGTAGATCAGGGCGATGCCGTAGAGGAAGAACGCCGAGGAGAAGCTGCCCAGCACGAAGTACTTGATGGCCGCCTCGCCCGAGCGCAGGCGCCGCCGGTGCACCCCGGCCAGCACGTAGGCCGCGAGTGACAGGATCTCGAGGCCGAGGAACATCACGATCAGGTCGGTGGCCGACGCCATGATGATGCCGCCCGCCGCCGAGGCCAGGTAGAGCAGGTAGGGCTCGGGCCCCTCGAGGTCCTCGCGTCGCAGGTACCCGTCGGTGAGCAGGGCGGCGATGATCACCCCCAGGGCGATCACCCCGATGAGGAACAGCGAGAAGCCGTCGACCGCGTAGGCCCCGCCGACGACGGTGCGGGTGCCGGTGTCGGGCAGGTCGCGCCACAACACGATGCAGGCCACGACGGTGCCGAGGGCGGTGGCGACGGTGAACGCGGTGAACAGGCCCGTCCACCGCCGGGGGCCCCGGCGGGGCAGCAGGCCGCTGAACCCGAGCATCACGGTGGCCCCGACGACCATCACGAGGAACGGCGAGAGCGCGCTCCAGGCGATGTCGGGGGTGGCGATGGTGTCGACCTCGGCGAGCAACGTCACTCCCCCTCCTCCTCGGCGGAGCCGAGCTCCTCCTCGCCGCCGCGGTGCTCCTCGAGCACCTCACGGCCGCGGGTGTAGGTGTCGGGGCGGGCGTCGGGTCCGAGCTGGTTGACGTCGGGCTCCTCGCGATCGGAGTTCGCCTCGACGTGGGCGACGAGCGCCACCACCGAGGGCTCGATGCGCTCGAGCACAGGCTTGGGGTAGACGCCGAGGAAGACGATCAGGCCGAGCAGCGGGGCCATCACGAGGCCCTCGCGCACGTTCATCTCGGCGAAGCCCTCGTTGTCGGCGTCGGGCTCGCCGTGGAAGGTGCGCTGGTAGGCCCACAGCAGGTAGACCGCCGCGAGGATCACGCCCGAGGCGGCCACGACCGACCACCACCGGGCCGAGGTGAACGACCCGAGGAGGATGAGGAACTCGCCGACGAAGCCGTTGAGGCCGGGCAGGCCGAGCGACGAGAGCATCACCAGCGTGAACACCCCGGCGAAGACCGGGGCGACCTTCTGGAGACCCTTCAGCTGGGCGATCTCCCGGGTGTGGCGCCGGTCCGAGATCATCCCCACCAGCAGGAACAGGGCGCCGGTCGAGATGCCGTGGTTGACCATCTGCAGCACCGAGCCCTGAAGGCCCTGGGTGGTGAGCGAGAACGTGCCGAGGATGATGAAACCGAGGTGCGCCACCGACGAGTAGGCGACGAGCCGCTTGAGGTCCTTCTGCATGGTCGCGGCGATGGCACCGTAGATGATGCCCACCGTGCCGAGGGTGACCATCACCGGCGCGAACCACGCGGATGCCTCGGGGAACAGGTAGAGGCCGAAGCGCAGGAACCCGTAGGTGCCGAGCTTCAACATGACCCCGGCCAGGATCACCGAGCCCGCCGTGGGCGCCTCGGTGTGGGCGTCGGGCAACCAGGTGTGCAGCGGCCAGACCGGCACCTTGATGGCGAAGGCGGCCGCGAAGGCGAGGAACAGCCAGCGGGCGCTGCTGGTCGCGATCGAGCCCTGGTCGTTGGCGATGGTGACCAGGTTGAACGTGAGCTCACCGGTGGCCCGGCCGTGGAGCACGGCGGTGGCGATGAGCCCGACGAGCATGAACGCCGAGCCGAACATCGTGTAGAGGAAGAACTTCATCGCCGCGTACCGGCGTTCGGCGTGGCCCCACCCGCTGATGAGGAAGTACATCGGGACCAGCACGATCTCGAACATCACGAAGAAGAGGAAGAGGTCGAGGGCGAGGAACACGCCCAGGCACCCGGCCTCGAGCAGCAGCAGCCAGGCGAGGAACTGCTTCTCGTCGCGCGCCGCGGGGGCGCCGATGATGGCGATCGGGAACAGCAACCCGGTCATCACCAGCAGGAACAGCGAGATGCCGTCGACGCCCAGGTGCCAGGAGATGTCGAGATCGGAGATCCAGGTGGTCTTCTCGATCATCTGGAAGCCGGCATCGGCGCCCCTGAACGCGACGAGGGTGCCGACGGTGAGGGCGCCGGTGATCACCGAGAACACCAGGGCGACGAGGCGGCACAGCTCGGGGCGGCGGCCCGAGAGCACGGCGACGACGAGGGCGCCGACGGCGGGCAGGGCGACCATGGTGGTGAGGATCGGGAAGTCGAGCGAGGCGCCGCCGCCCTCGGCCGCGGCCACCAGGAAGGGGGTCACAGGACCACCCCGCGCAGGATCATCACGAAGACCAGGATCACGGCACCTCCGGTGAGGAGCCCGACGTAGGCCCGGACGAAGCCGGTCTGGGTGCGGCGCAGGCCGCCACCGGTCCCGCGCACGAGCGCCGCGGTGCCGTTCACGGCGCCGTCGATGACCGTGCGGTCGAACCAGGCCACGGCGTCGAAGGCCTTGCGGCCGGGCCCGCCCACGAACGCCGAGATGGTGGAGTCATAGAACCAGCCCCGGGCCAGGACGCGAGGCTCCGCCGGCCGGTCGGCGGGGCGGCGGCGCAGGTAGAGCACGACCGCGCCGGCGATGCCGATGAGCCCGCCGATGACGGCCACGACGGCCAGGCCGACCTTGAGGCTGGTGGCGACCGAGATGATCGCCTCGTCGGGGGCGACGACGGGCTCGAGCCAGTGCTCGAGGCGCCTGGTCGAGCTGGTGAAGGGCAGCTGCAGCGCACCGCCGACCGCGGCGAGCCCGGCCAGGACGACGAGCGGCACGGTCATGGTCCACGGCGACTCGTGGGGGGAGGAGATGGCCTCCTGCGGGCCCACGCCGTGGGGGCGGTGCCCGCTCTCATAGACGTTCCGCACCGTCGGGGACTCCGCCTCGTCACCCTCGAGGCCGTCGTCACCGCCGGGCAGCAGGCCCCGCTCGCAGGCCAGGTCGGGGGCGGCGTCGGTGATCGGGCGGTCCCAGCGGGCCTCACCGAAGAAGGTGAGGAACACCTGGCGGCTCATGTAGAAGCCGGTGAGCACCGCGGTGACCAGGCCGATGGCCCAGAGCACGGGGCTGGTGTCATAGGCGTAGAGCAGGATCTCGTCCTTCGACCAGAAGCCCGAGAACGGGGGGACACCGGCGATGGCCAACCAGCCCACGATGAACGTGGCCGCGGTGATGGGCAGCAGCTTGCGCAGCGCGCCCATGCGACGCATGTCCTGCTCGTCGCCCATGGCGTGGATCACCGAGCCGGACCCGAGGAACATCAGGGCCTTGAAGAAGGCGTGGGTGACCATGTGGAAGATGGCGGCGATGTAGGCGCCCGAGCCGATGGCCAGGAACATGTAGCCCAGCTGGGACACGGTGGAGTAGGCGAGCACCTTCTTGATGTCGGTCTGGGCCACGGCGATGGTGGCCGCGAACAGGGCGGTGAGGGCGCCGACCACGGCGATGGTCATCGGGGCCCAGTCGGCGGCCTGGGCGATCACCGGGTTCATGCGGGTGAGCAGGTAGACCCCGGAGGTCACCATGGTGGCGGCATGGATGAGGGCGGAGACCGGTGTGGGGCCGGCCATGGCGTCGGGCAACCAGACGAACAGCGGCAGCTGGGCCGACTTGCCCACGGCGCCGACGAGCAGCAGCACGGTGATGCCCGTGGCGGTGGTGGTGGCCAGGCCGCCGGCGCCCGCGGCGATGTCGACGTAGCTGATCGACCCCAGGGCGGTGAAGGTGAGGAACATGGCGATCATGTAGCCCCAGTCACCGATGCGGTTGGTGACGAAGGCCTTCTTGCCCGCCGAGGCGTTGGCGTCGGAGGTGTGCCAGAACGAGACGAGGAAGTACGAGCAGGCGCCGACGCCCTCCCACCCGAGGAACGTGACGAGCAGGTTGTCGCCCAGCACCAGCATGAGCATCGAGAACACGAAGAGGTTCAGGTACACGAAGAACTTCGTGAAGTCCGGGTCCCCGTGCATGTAGCCGACGGCGTAGAGGTGGATCAGGGTGGCGACGCCGGTGATGAACAGGCACATCGTCACCGACAGCGGGTCGGCCAGGAAGCCCACGTCGACCGAGAAGCCGCCGGCCGGCACCCACTCGAAGAGCGTCTGGGTGAACGTGCGCTCCTCGGCGTGCTCGCCGAGGAGGCCGAGGAACACGACCACGGTGGCGGCGAAGGACCCGCCGACGGCCGCGGTGGCGAGCCAGCCCGCGAGGGGCTCACCCAGGCGGCGTCCGGCCACCAGGAGGGCCAGGAACCCGGCCAGGGGCAGGGCAGGGATGAGCCAGGTGACCTCGAGCATGGGATCAGCCCCGGAGCAGGGACACGTCGTCGGCGGTGGCCGCGGGCCGGCGCCGGAGGATGGACACGATGATCCCGAGGCCGACCACCACTTCGGCGGCGGCGACGACGAGCACGAAGAACACGACGACCTGGCCACCGACGTCGTTCAGCTCCCGGGCGAAGGTCACGAAGGTGAGGTTGACCGCGTTGAGCATCAGCTCCACGCACATGAACATCACCAGCGGGTTGCGACGCACCATGACGCCCACCGCACCGAGGGCGAAGAGGACCGCCGCGAGCGAGAGGTACCAACCGGAGGAGACGGCAGCGACGATCACGAGGCGTCGGCCTCCTCGGTGTCGGTGTCATCAGCATCGGCGTCGGTGTCGGCGTCGGTGTCGTCGAGCGCGAAGCGGCGGTCACCGGGGAGCGAGGGCACGGTCTCGGTGGCGTCGATCTGCGGGCCGGGCCGGGTGCGGGCGAGCAGCACCGCGCCGACGACGGCGATGACGAGCAGCAGCGAGGTGATCTCGAAGGCGAAGATGTAGTCGGTGAAGAGGAGGCGGCCGATCTGGGCCACGTCCTGTCCGTCGCGCACCCACCGCTCGGAGGCGGCCGGCACCCCGGTGATGGTGCTGGTGGTGACGACCGCGATCAGTCCGGCGGCGATGAGGACACCGAGGGCGATGGCCGCCGGGCGCTGTCCGACGAGCGGCTCGGCGTCGAGGTCCTCGGAGGTGTCGACGCCCAGCAACATGATGACGAACAAGAAGAGCACCACGATGGCCCCGGCGTAGACGATCACCTGAACAGCGGCGAGGAAGTTGGCCTCCTGGGCCACGAAGAGCACGGCGATGCCGAACAGCGTGGCCACCAGCGACAGGGCGGCGTGCACCGGGTTGCGGTTGATGATGACGCCGACGGCTCCGCCCAAGATGACGAGCGCGGCGACGGCGAAGACGACGACCTCGACCATCAGTCGGCGCTCCGGTGGTCGTCACCTTCGAGGGCGGGGCGGGCGGGACCCCGGGCCACGGTGCGGGCACCGGACTGGCCCCGCTCGGGGTCGCGGACGCCGAAGCCGAGCTCACCGGACCACGCCACGCGCCCCTCATAGGAGGCGTCGCCCGACGACGAGGTGGCGCGCATCCACGCCGAGGTCAACGGCTCGACGACCTCGGCGTCGGTCCAGTCCTCCCACGCCAGCTTCTGGGCCCGGCCGTCATCGTCGACGAGCAGCTCGGCCTTGGTGTAGATGCCGTCGGAGCGGTTGGTGAAGGAGAACTCGAAGAGCTTCGACTCGGTGATCGCCTCGGTCGGGCAGGCCTCGATGCAGAGGTCGCAGTGGATGCACCGCAGGTAATTGATCTCATAGACGTAGCCGTAGCGCTCACCGGGGCTCACCGGATCATCAGGCGGGTTGTCGGCGCCGCGCACGTAGATGCAGCGCGCCGGGCACACCCCGGCGCAGAGCTCGCAGCCGATGCACTTCTCCATCCCGTCCTCGTAGCGGTTGAGGACGTGACGGCCGTGCAGCCGCGCCGGCTTGTCGCGCTTGCCGCCCTCGTCCTTGACGTACGGGCGGGTGGTGCGCTGGCGCTTGCCCATCTGGCGGAGCGTGACGAGGAAGCCTCCGAGGTAGCCCATCAGACACCGACCTCCTCTTCGGTGGATCGGACGCGCTCCGCGGCGCGCAGGGCGAGGGTGAGCAGGCCGTAGCCGAGGAGCAGGCCGGCGGCCCCGACGAGGGGCACGACGACAGGGCTCCACCCGGCGTCATCGCCGACCTGGCGACCGGCGATGAGAACCAGCCAGGCCAACGCCAGGGGGATCATCACCTTCCACCCGAGGTCCATGAGCTGGTCGTAGCGCACCCGGGGCAGCGTGGCCCGGAACCAGACGAACATGAACAAGAAGGCGAAGAGCTTCACCGAGAACCAGATCGTGCCCCAGAGCCAGCCCGGCCCGAACAGGACGGGGCCGGCGGGGCCGCCGAGGAACAGGGTGACGATGATCGCCGACATGGTGACCGTGTTCATGAACTCGGCCAGGAAGAAGAGGGCGAAGCGGAACGCCGAGTACTCGGTGTTGAACCCGCCGACGAGCTCCTGTTCGGCCTCGACCAGATCGAACGGTGGGCGGTTGAGCTCGGCGGTGGCGGCGATGACGAAGATCACGAAGGGGACGAAGCCGGTGATCCAGAGGTTCCACTGCCAGGTGCTCTGCGCGCTGACGATGGCGTTGGTGCTGAGGCTGCCGGCCACCATGACCACGGTGACCACCGTGAGCCCGAGGGCGGCCTCATAGGACACCATCTGGGCCGAGGCCCGCACCGACCCGAGCAGCGGGTACTTCGACCCCGACGACCACCCGGCGAGCATGATCCCGTAGACCGCCACGCTCGACATGGCCAGGATGAACAAGACGCCGACGGGCGGGTCCGCCAGCTGCATCAGCGTGTCGCGACCGAAGACGCGGATGACCCCGTTGCGGCCGTCCGAGAAGTCGCCCCCGATGGGGATCACCGCGAAAACCAGGAACGCGGGGATGGCGGTGAGGTAGGGCGCGAGGATGAAGATGCGCCGATCGGCGCGATCGGGCAGCGAGTCCTCCTTCATGAAGAACTTCAGGCCGTCGGCCACGGTCTGGAAGAGGCCGAAGGGGCCGGCCCGGTTGGGGCCGATGCGGTTCTGGAGGTCGCCGATGGCCTTGCGCTCGAACCACACCATGAACAGCACGGAGGTGAGCAGCAGGGTGAAGGCGACGACGGTCTTCAGCGCCACGATCGCCACGACGCCGAGGTCGATGTCGCCCGCGAGGAGCGGATCGAGGGCGAGCACCGCGTTCATCAGGCCGTCTCCACGCGGATCTCGGTGACGGGCTGGCCCACGTCGATCAGGTCGCCGGCGCCGTTCTTGCGCCGGTGGGCGAGGGCGGCCACGCCGCGGGGGACACCGGCGTCCGCGACCACGACGACGGTGACCGTCGCCCGCGGTGAGGTGGCCCGCACGTTGGTGCCCGAGGTGACGCCGAGGCGCTCGAGCACCGAGGGGTGCACCCGCAACGGGGAGTCGGCCGCCAGGTGCGCCAGGGATTCGGCGTGCTGGACCATGGTGCCGTCGTCGTACAGCGTGCGGCTGACCACCAGGCGCAGGGCGTAGGAGTCGCGGGCCGGCACCGGCGTGGGCTCGGGGGCGACGAAGCGCAGGTTCGACGACGCCGGGGCGGCCGCGTCGTCGGCCGCGTCGTCGGCCGCACGCTCGTCGAGGGCCGGGTCGGCCGGGTCGCGCTCGGCGTTGCCGCCGCCGTCGTGGTCGTCGTTCGTCACCTCCGCCGGGTCGGAGTCGGCCTCGGCGTCGGGTCCGGCCGACCCCGTCTCGCCGTGCGCCGGGCCTTCGCCGCTCGGCTCGGGGGCGTCCTCCTGGGCGACCTCGGGCTCGGAGCCCTCGGCGCCGTCGGTGGGACCGACGGCGGTGCCCCCGAGGGCCTCGCCGGCCGAGGTGACCTGGGTCGTGCCGGTCGGCGCCGAGCCGAGGGGCGCCACCACGCCATCGCCGCTGGCCGCCAGCAGCTCGAGGGTGATGCCGGTGTGAGAGGGGGCCAGGGCCTCGATCTCGGCCCAGATGTCGGCCACCGATTCGAGGCCGAGGTCGGTTCCGAGCCGACGGGAGAGCTCGGCCGCGATCATCCAGTCGGGGCGCGCCGTGCCCGGGGCCGTGACCGACTGCCCGAGGGTGCTGATGCGCCCCTCGATGTTGGTGACGGTCCCCTCGACCTCGTCGGGCCCGGCGGCGGCCAGCACCACATCGGCGCGCGAGGACGACTCGTTCAGGAACAGGTCCGTGGCGATCACGGTGCGGGCCCCGGCGAGGGCCCGGGTGGCCAGCTCGCGGTCGGGGTGATCAACCAACGGGTCGGCGCCCAGCAGCACGAGCACGTCGATGCGACCCTCGGCCGCCGCGGTGAGGATGCCGGTGGCGTCGAGGCCCCGCTCGGTGGGCACCGTCGACCACACCACGCCCATGCGATCGACGCCCGCCGCGAGGCTCGTGCGACCGGGCAGCAACCCCGGCGCCAGGCCCATGTCGAGGGCTCCGTTGACGTTGGACCGGCGGAGCAGCGCCAGGACGGGCGCGTCGGGTCGGGCCCGGGCCACCACGGCGGCGGCGTCGACGGTGTAGCCGGCCGCCTCGGCGATCGATCCCCGGCCGAGGGCGACGGTGAGGTCGTCACCGGAGAGCAGGTCGCGGGCGGTGGCCAGGGCGCCTGCGTCGATGTCGGCCGGCGGGTCGCCGCCCTCGAGGAGCGCGGCCACGAGGGCGGGCAGGTCACCGGGGGCGGGGTGCAGCGCCACGGCGGCGAGCTCGTTCAGCACGGTGGCGGTCGGCGTGAGGGCCACGACCCGCACGCCGTCGGAGATCATGGCGTGGCGCAGCCGCAGGTAGAGCACCGGAAGCTCTTCCCGCGGGTCGGCGCCGATCCAGAGCACGGTGCCCCCGGGTGCGCAGAGGCGGTCGATGGTGGCTCGGGGCCGGCCCAGCACCAGCTCGGCGGGCAGGCCGTCGCCCATCTGGGCGTCGACGTGGTCGGTGCCGATGACGCCCTTGGCCAGCTTGGCCCACGCGTAAGCGTCCTCGTTGGTGAGGCGGGCTCCGCCGAGCACGGCGATGCTGTCGGGCCCCGAGCTCTCCCGGGCGGTGCGCAGGGCGCGAGCCGCGGCGCCGAGGGCGGCGGACCAGCCGGCCTCGGCCAGCCCGTCGGCGCCGGCGGCGCGCACGAGCGGAGCGCCCAGGCGCTCGTCGGAGGCGATGCTCTGGTAGCCGAAGCGACCCTTGTCGCACAGCCAGCCCCAGTTCACCGGGTCGACGTCGACGCCGTTGCGACGCTCCAGGCGGTTGCGGGAGCTGTCGACCACGACTCGGCACCCCACCGCGCAGTCCTGGCAGGTCGACTCGGTCTGCACCAGGTCCCAGGGCCGGGCCTTGAACCGGTAGGACACCGAGGTCAGGGCGCCCACCGGGCAGATCTGCACCACGTTGCCGCTGTAGTACGAGGCGAACGGGTGATCCGGGAACGTGTTGATCTGCGTCTCGTTGCCGCGGTCGAGGAAGTGGATCAGCGGCTCGCCCGCCACCTCATCTGCGAAGCGGGTGCAACGGTCACAGAGGATGCAGCGCTCGCGGTCGAGCAGCACCAGGTCGCTGACCGGGATGGGCTTCTCGAAGTGCCGCTTCTCCTCGACCATGCGCGACTCGCCCGGGCCGTGGGACATGGCCTGGTCCTGCAGGGGGCACTCGCCGCCCTTGTCACAGACGGGGCAGTCGAGCGGGTGGTTGATGAGGAGGAACTCGAGCACGCCGGTCTGGGCCTTGATGGTGACCGGGGTCCCGGTCTCGACCGCCATCTTGTCGGTGGCCTCGATCATGCACGAGGGCTGCAGGGCCGGGCCCCGGCCGGTGTCGATCTCGACGAGGCACTGGCGGCACATCCCGACCGGCCGCATGCGCGGGTGGTAGCAGAAGCGCGGGATGTAGACGCCGGCCCGCTCGGCCGCGTCGATGACCAGCTCGCCCTTGCGAGCAGTGACCTCGCGACCGTCGATGGTGATGGCCACCCCCGCCTCGGTCCTCGTGTCGCTCACCTCGGTCACGAGGCCACCTCCTCGGAGGCCGGCTCCGGCTTCGGGACATACGCGCCCCCGGCGACGGTCACGGTCACCGGCACCGGGCCGCCACCGAGGCGGGCCTCGAACTCGTCGCGGAAGCGGGTGATCGCAGAGGCGATGGGCGACACCGCGGATGGCCCCAGCGGACAGATCGTGGTCTGCTTGGGCGGCCACGCGATGCCGGGGCTGATGTTGTCGCACACGTCGAGGAGGAGGTCGAGGTCGCTGCGGCGGCCGTGGCCGTCGACGATGCGCTCGAGGATCTTCTCCAGCCAGCTCGTGCCCTCGCGGCACGGCGTGCACTTCCCGCAGGACTCCCGAGCGAAGAAGCGGACGATGCGCAGGGACGCCCTCACCATGTCGGTGGTCTCGTCCATGACCACGATGGCCCCGGAGCCGAGCATGGAGCCGGCCCGGTCGACCGCACCCTTCTCCAGGGGCAGGTCGAGGTGCTCGGCGTAGAACCACGGGGCCGACGCACCGCCGGGGATGAACGCCTTGAGGTCGTTGCCCTGGCGGATGCCGCCGCCGTAGACGGGGGCGTAGATGAGGTCGCGGAAGGTGGTGACGCCGAACTCGACCTCGTAGACACCGGGGTTCCGCACGTGGCCCGACACCGCGAACATGCGGGTGCCCCGGCTGGACTCGGCGCCCAGGGCGGCGAAGGCGGCGCCTCCCTCGCGCAGGATCCAGGGGAGGTTGGCGAGGGTCTCGACGTTGTTGACGACGGTGGGCTGGAGGTAGAGGCCCTTGGCGGCCGGGAAGAAAGGCGGCTTCAGGCGGGGCATGCCCCGGTTGCCCTCGAGCGACTCGATGAGGGCGGTCTCCTCGCCGACGATGTAGGCCCCGGCCCCCCAGTGCAGGACGATGTCGACCGAGAAGTCGGTGCCGAGGATGTTCCGGCCCACGTAGCCCTCGGCGTAGGCCTCGTTGAGCGCCGCCGCGATGCGCTCCTGGGCCAGGGCCATCTCGCCGCGGACGTAGAGGAACGCCTGGGCGCAGCCGATGGCGTAGCACGCGATGAGCACGCCTTCGATGAGCTGGTGGGGGTCGCGCTCCATGAGGAGGCGGTCCTTGTAGGTGCCGGGCTCGGACTCGTCGCCGTTGACCACGAGGTACCGCGGCCAGACCCCAGGGGGGCAGAAGCCCCACTTCACCCCGGCCGGGAAGCCGGCCCCGCCCCGGCCCAGCAGGCTGGCGGTCTTGACCTCCTCGACGACCTCGTCGGGGCGCTTGGCCAGCGCGGCGCGGAGGCCCTCGTAGCCACCGGTGGTGGTGAAGCGCGAAAGGGTGTGGGAGTCGTCGTGGCCGAAGCGCGACGTGATGATCTTGGGGGCGTCGGTGACGGTCACCGCTCCACCGCCATCGCCCGCTCGTGGCGCTCGCGGCTCACGTCTTCGCCTCTTCCTTGGGCGGGGCGGGTCGGGAGGTGACCCACACCGGCTCGATGGCCTCGCTGGGGAGGGCGGCGCCGGCGACGCGGTCGGCCGGCATCTGCTGGCGGACCCGGCCGAGGGTGCCGTGCGGCGGGATCTCCGAGGAAAGGCGCCCGGCGCGCAGGTCATCGACCAGCGCGTCGAAGGAGTCATGGGTGATCTTGTGCCGGTACCGGTAGTTCACCTGGAGGCACGGGGCCTCGGTGCAGGCGGCGATGCACTCGACGTCCTCGATGGTGAAGGTGCCGTCGGGGGTCGTGCTGCCGGAGCGGATGCCGAGGGTCTCCTCGGCGTGGGCCAAGAGCTCCTCGCCGCCCATGAGCAGGCAGGAGATGTTGGTGCAGATGTTCACCACGTAGGTGCCGACCGGCTCCCGCTTGAACATCTCGTAGAACGAGCACGTGCCGAGGACCTCGGCGGGGGTGGCGCCGACGAGCTCGGCGAGGTGTTCCATGGCGTCTTCGGCGACGTAGCCCTCCTGCTCCTGGGCCAGGTGCAGCAAGGGGATCAGCGCCGACTTCGGTCGCGGGTACCGCCCGATGATCTCCCTGGCCAGCGCCTCGCTCTGGGGGTTCAGCCGCGCCACGTGCCCACCATCCCAGACAGAACCCCACCACCAGAAACCCACCGACCGTCCAAGCCGCCAGACCGCCGAAGGCCCGGTGACCGAGGACCAGGTCGCCCGACAAGACGTGACCCGCGACCAGCCGCGCCCCGACAACCCCGTGAGGTGGACGCCTGAACGGAGAAAGGCCGCTCGGCGTCCACCGCAGCGGAGCGCAGCAGCGAAGCGAGCGCCAGCGAGCGAAGCCATGGCGAGCACCGAACGGTGGATGCCGAGCGGCCCACAACCCCGAGCAAGGCGTTCGGAGCCCTCATCGAAGAGCACCGAACGGTGGGCGCCGAGCGGCCCACCACCAAGAGCAAGGCGTTCGGAGCCCTCAACGGTCAACCTCGCCCATGATGGGGTCGACGCTGGAGATGACCGCCACGCCATCGGCGATGAGCCCGTTGTGCATCATGTGCGGCAGGGTCTGGACGTTCACGAACGACGGGCCCCGGACGTGCATGCGGTACGGCGTGGCCGAGCCGTCGCTCACGATGTAGCAGCCGAGCTCGCCCCGGGGGGACTCGACGGCCGCGTAGGCCTCGCCCGGCGGCACCTGGAAGCCCTCGGTGAAGATCTTGAAGTGGTGGATCAGCGCCTCCATCGACTCGTCGATGCGGGCCCGGGGCGGGGGCGTGACCTTCTTGTCCTGCACCCGGTAGTCGCCGGCGGGCATCCGCTCGAGGATCTGGCCGATGATCCGCAGCGACTCCCGGATCTCGGCCAGGCGGATGGCGTAGCGGTCGAAGCAGTCGCCGAAGGAGCCGACGATGACATCGAAGTCGACCTGGTCGTAGGCCAGGTAGGGGGTGGCCCGGCGCAGGTCCCAGGCGTAGCCGGTGGAGCGCAGGATCGGGCCGGTGGTGCCGAGGGCGAGGGCCTCCTCGGTGGTGATCACCCCGACGCCCTGGAGCCGGTCGCGGTAGATCGGCTGGTCGGTGAGCAGCACCTCGTACTCGTCGAGGCGCGCCGGGAGCGTGGTGAGCAGCTTCTCGACCGACTCCTCCCAGCCGTCGGGCAGATCCGCGGCCACGCCGCCGGGGCGGATGAAGTTGTGGTTCATCCGCAGGCCGGTGATGAGCTCGAGCAGCCGCAGCGTCTCTTCGCGCTCGCGCCAGCCGTAGATCATCATCGACAGGGCCCCGAGGTCCATGCCGTTGGTGGCCATGAAGAGCAGGTGGGAGCTGACCCGGTTGATCTCGCAGAGGAGCATGCGGATCCACGTCGCCCGCTCGGGGATCGCCACGCCCAGCAGCTTCTCGGTCGCCAGGGAGAACACCAGCTCGTTGAACAGCGGCGCCGCGTAGTCCATGCGGGTGACGTTGGTGGGCCCCTGCATGTAGGTGAGCTGCTCGCCGGTCTTCTCCATGCCGGTGTGGAGGTAGCCGAGCACCGGCTTGGTGCGTAGCACCCGCTCGCCGTCGAGCTCGAGCATCAGCCGCAGCACACCGTGGGTCGACGGGTGCTGCGGACCCATGTTCATGATCGTGGTGGTGGCCTCGTCGACGGGGGTGTCGTCATCGGCGATGGCGGCGACCTCGGCCTCCGAGAGGCGCAGCACGCTGCCCCGCTCGCGCAGGACCTCGACCCCGCCGGCCACGTCGCGGGTCGCCATCTCCTGGTCGCCCTCATCGGTGATGGCGGCGTCGGCCTCGGTCATGGTCGCCTCACCTCGGTCCGGGATCGCCCTTGAACTGCACCGGGATGCGACCAACGGCGTAGTCCTTGCGCAGCGGGTGGCCCACCCAGTCCTCGGGCATGAGGATGCGGGTCAGGTCCGGGTGCCCCTCGAAGGCGATGCCGAACATGTCGAACACCTCGCGCTCGAGGGCCTCGGTGCCGGGGTGGAGGTCGAAGAGCGACGGCACCGAGGCGTCGTCCTCGGGCACCTGGACCTTGAGGCGCAGGCGCTCGCCACCGCGCCGGTGGCTGATCAGCAGCACCACGACCTCGAAGCGCTCGGGGACGATGCCGTCCGGCAGCAGTCGCGGGGCTCGGTAGGTGAGGTGGTCGACGGCGGTGACGTCGAGGCACATCACCCACCCTTCGTCGCGCAGGGCGCGCACGACGTCGGCCAGCTCGTCGCGTGCGGGGTGGGCGGTGGTCTCGCCGAGGGCCACGGTCACGGGGGCACCGTGGACGAGCGCGGGGCCCGACGGCTCCTCGGGGTCCTCGTCGCCGTCGGGGGGAGCGGCGTCAGCGTCGGCCACGGTCAGGGCCGTCCGGTGAGCAGGACGGGCGCGTCCTGGCCGTCGCGCTGGTCGACCGTCAGGCCGGCTCCACCGCCGGTCTCGTCGCGACGCCGGAGCAGCTCGCCGCTGCCGATCTTCTCGTGCAGGGTGTTGATGGCGTGGATCAGGGTCTCGGGCCCGGGTGGGCAGCCGGGGGCGTAGACGTCGACGGGTACGACCTGGTCGACGCCCTGGACGATGGCGTAGTTGTTGAACATGCCGCCCGTCGACGCGCACACCCCCATCGACAGCACCCACTTGGGCTCCATCATCTGGTCGTAGACCTGGCGCAGGACCGGGGCCATCTTCTGCGAGACGCGCCCGGCGACGATCATCAGGTCGGCCTGGCGCGGCGAGGCCCGGAAGACCTCCATGCCGAAGCGGGCCATGTCGTAGTGCGAGCCCCCGGTGCCCATCATCTCCAGCGCGCAGCACGCCAGGCCGAAGGTGGCCGGCATGAGCGACGACCGGCGGGCCCAGTTGACGAGGTCCTCCACCCGGGCGGTGACGATGTTGTGGTCGAGCCCCTCGAGGCCCTCCTTCATGTCCCAACCCATCAGGCGGCATCCTCGCTCGGCGCATCGGGGCGACCCTCGAGGCCGACCCGGCGGATGGTGGTGCCCGGTGTCCGCGCCGCGGAGACCATGCCGCCGTCGGCCACGGGGCGCAGCTGGCGGATCGGACCCCAGTTCAGGCCGCCGTTGGCGATCTCATAGGCGAACGACACGAACACCGGCACGGCGAAGATGACGATGGAGACCAGTCCGAACACGCCGAGCTCGCGGTGCACGATGGCGTACGGGTACAGGAACACGATCTCGATGTCGAACACGATGAAGAGCATGGCGACGAGGTAGAAGCGCACCGGGAAGCGCTCGGGCGGTTCGCGCGACGGGACGATGCCGCACTCATAGGGCGCGCTCTTCGCCGCGGTGGGGCGACTGGGAGCCAGCAGACCCGATGCGACCCTGCTCAGGACGGCGAACACCGCGGCCAGGGCGAAGAGCGTGACGACGGGCAGGTACTGGCCCATGTCAGCCGCCGGCGGCGGCGCGGGCCTGGCGGACCAGCTTGTCGCGCCGGTGCAACGAGGTGCAGCAGATCGCGAAGAGGATGGCCGAGGCGATGGTGACGAACACCGCCGGCTGGCGCTGGGACCCGAGGTCGCGGACCATGACGACGGAGGTCACCGGTTCGTCGGGATCGGCCTCGGGGGTGGGCGGTGGCTGGCCGGGCACCTCCTCACGGGCGACGACCTCCTGCACCCGCACCACCACCCGGTGGGTGGGGTGCCCGAGGGGCCAGGTCACGATGCGCTCGGCCTTGAACGCGGCCCGGGCGAGGAGCGAGTCGCCGTTGCGGTCGTCCTTGCCGCCCTTGCTCCAGGAGTCGAGCACGACGAAGTCCGAGGTCTCGGTGAAGAGGGCCCGCTCGTCGACGAGGTAGGCCGACGCGGCGGCGGCGGCCTCGCCGGTCTGGCTGTCCGCGGTGCCGAGCAGCTCCCAGCCCTCGTCGGTCTCGACGATGCCCTCGAGGGCTGGGTCCTCCGCGAGGGTGGGATCGACGCTCAGGAGGTCTCCCAGCTGCGGCTCGCGCAGGCTGGGGTCGTCGGGGAACTGGGTCTCGAGGGCATCGTTGCCCTCGATCAGGCTCCGTGGGTCAGGCAGCTCGTCGCGTGGGGGCACCGTGCGGGCGTCAGCCGTGTTGGCCTCGGTGAGGGCGCCGTAGTTGACCTCCTCGACCTCCCAGGCGGCGACGCGACCCTGGTAGCCGATCCCGTACATGGCCCAGACGAGGCCCATGATCATCATCCAGCCGGCCAGGCCGGTGAGCGCGAGGAGGAAGCCGAGACGAGCGCCGCTGTTGGTCGCGAGCAGCAGGTACACCGACCCGCCGAGGATCAATGTGGCCACCACGACGGTGAGGATGCCCCGGAAGCCCGGGTCCCAGCTCATGGCAGAGAGGATCATCTCCACGGTGTCACAGGCCCCTGACGTAGCGGACGATCTTCTCGACGTCCTCCTTGGACAACATGCCACCGACGGTGTCGGGATCCGAGGGCTCCTGCGGCGCCACTCCGACCTCGCTGGTCTCGAGGGGGTTGTCGACCTCGGCGGGGGTCTGGCAGAAGCCGGGCATGCGCCCTGTGCCCTGGCTGTTCTGGCCGTAGTTGACGCCCTCCTCGCTCCCGGTGCAGACGAACTCGACCTGCTGGGTGAAGCCGGCCACGGTGCCGGGGAAGCGGGCGAGGCTGACCCCTCCCCGCAGCGCGGGCCCGAGCGCACCGTTGCCGTCGACGACCTTGTCGTTGTAGGACCAGCCCGTCGTGTGGCACCGGCCGCAGGCGTACGCGCCTCCGGCGAAGTCGGTGTAGTAGCCCAGGTTGAACAGGGCCTCACCCTCGCTCGCGTAGGGCACGCCCGCCTCCTCGGCGGCCGCCATCTCCTCGGGGAGGGCCTCGGCCGCTTGGCGCTGGGACTCCTCGGGCGTGATCTGGATGCTCTCCATGTAGTCGATCAGGTTCTGGAGCTGCTGTTCGTTGAGCGGACCGCCGCCCTCGACGCCCCAGGCCGGCATGGGCGAGAACGTGCGGCCGTAGATGAGCACGTCGCGCACCTCGTCGCGGCTGTAGCGCAACAGCACCGTGTCGAGCGCCGGCGCCTTCCACTGGACCTGCTCGACGAACTGGCCGTTGGAGTCGGTGATGGTGAACTCGACCACGCCCCCCTCGGCGGACATGCCGCCGTGGCAGAAGGCGCAGTTGAAGCCGCCGTTCTCGGTGGTGTCGAACATGGCGGCGCCACGGGAGACGAAGGCCGACTTGAAGTCATCTCGGGCGCCGGCCTGACGGCTGGGCTCGTTCAGGAAGTACAGGGCCAGGGAGATGGCCACCACGAACAGCCCGATGAGCCCGGCGAGCAGCACCCGGTCGAGCCGCTTTCCCTCGAGCTCCTCATCGGTGAACGACGTCTTGCGGTTGGCGGCGAGCTCGATCTCCGAGCCGACCTCGCCGCGACCCTGGCGGACGTTGATCCACGCGTAGGTCAAGGCGATGACGACCGCCCCGAAGAGGACGACGCCTCCGATGGTGGATTGGGTGCTGGCCAGCAGCATCAGTGCGCCGCTCCTCCGGAGATGCAGTGCGGACCCTCGGCCTCCTGGCCGGTGGTGTTGGTGCCGATGGCCGGGCCCTGGATGATGATGCCGGTGTTGACGGTGAAGGTGTCGCCCTCGATGGCCATGGCGAAGCGGTCGAGGCCACGGGGGGCGGGGCCGGCCTTCTTCTCACCCACGCGGTTGTACTGCGAGCCGTGGCAGCCGCACTCGAACCACTGCGAGGTGGCGCACTCGGGCACCCGGCAGCCGAGGTGGGGGCACTTCTGGTAGAGCGCCACCAGCCCGGCCTCCATGCCCGCCAGCTCGGAGGGGGAGTAGACCTTGCGGGCGTTGTCGAGCGATGCGGCCGGGAACTCGGTGATCCACATGCGGCCCTCGGGGTAGTAGAGGAAGCCGTTGTTCTGTCCGACCTGGTTCTTCAGCTCGGACACCTTGCCGACGGAGATCTTCGAGCCGAAGCCCGAGGTGCCCTGGGGCCACAGGAAGGCGAGGGCGGCAGGGGCGAAGCCGCCGATGCCCAGGCCGAAGCCGGCGATGATGCCGCGGTTCATGAACTGGCGACGGGCAACGCCTCGGGAGTCCTCGTCGGGTGGGACCCACTCGACGGGGGCGGTGGGACCGGCCGCGGCCAGCTCGGAGCTTCCCCTGCGGGCCTCCGCCGTGGCCAGCTCGACCTCCTTGCCGGTGGACGGCGCAGGGTCCGCCTCGGGTGCCGCGGCGCCGCCGCGGCGCGCCGTGTCACGGCTCTTGGTCTCGCGGGCGAGGAAGCCCACGGCGCGCTGGGAGTCGCGTGATCGCTGGGTGGCGAAGAGGGCGGCGGCGGCGCCCAGGACGAGCACGATGATGGCGAGGACGATCACGAGGGACATCAGATCTCCTTAGAGCTCGAAGAACAGACCGTCGTTCCAGGGGAACACGAAGTTCTGGCCCGGACCGCGGAAGAACGAGCCGATCATGACCAGGACCGCCCAGAACATGAGGAACACCGTGAAGAGCGAGATCGCGAACTTCCGGTCCTCAGGCTTGTTGGATGGGTTCCGGTCAGTGTACGGGGCCAGGATGAGAGCGAACATGCCCATGCCCGGGATGGTCACGCCCGCGACCATGGGGTGGAACATCGTGAGGAGCTCCTGCAGGCCCAGGAAGTACCAGGGCGCCTTGGAGGGGTTGGGCGTCTGGTTCGGGTTGGCCAGGGTGAGGAGCGGGGCGTTCACGAAGATCGAGAAGATCAACACGAACGCCGTGCAGAGCAGGGAGGCCACGAACTCGACGGCCAGGAGGTGGGGCCAGGTGTGGACCTTGTCCTGGGGCAGGGCCTTGACGTCTTGGATCGACCCGGACTTCACGACGGTCAGCAGCCGCTGGGTGTGGCCGCCGGGGCCGGCGGCCACCGGCAGCGTGGCGGTGGCCACGGCGCCGCCGGCGGGAGGGGCCTTGGTGGCCACCGCGGTGCCGCCGCCCGAGGGCTCGGCGGGGTCGCTCGACACCTTGTCGCGCGCCGCCTTGGCCCGCTCGAGGAGGTGGGCCGGGATGCGGCTGTCGGCCGCGTCGCCCCCGGAGGCGGCAGGTGTCTCGGCCGGGGCCTGGGACGCGGCGGCCTTCTGCCGGGCCTCCTCGGCTCGCTTGCGCAGGTGTTCGGGGATCTCGGTCATGTCGGCTCCTACAGAGGCCCGCTGATGCCGCCGTCCTTGCGCACCCGCCAGAAGTGGATCGCCAGGAAGATGACGATCACGAACGGGAGCATGAGGACGTGGAGGACGTACCAGCGCAACAGGGTGTCGGTGCCGATCTCCGCCCCCCCCAGCAGGGCGAAGCGGACCTGGTTCCCGAACACAGGGGTGTAGCCCATCATGTTGGTACCCACCGTCACCGCCCACAGCGCCAGCTGGTCCCACGGCAGCAGGTAGCCGGTGAAGCTGAGGAGCAGGGTGAGCGTCAACAAGATGACGCCGATGACCCAGTTGAACTCACGGGGCGGCTTGTAGGCCCCGTGGTAGAAGACCCGGGCCATGTGGAGGAAGACCGACAGCACCATCAGGTGTGCGGCCCACCGGTGCATGTTGCGGACCAGCAGCCCGAAGGCCACGTTGGTCTGCAGGGCATAGATGTCGTTCCAGGCCTGCGCCGCGGTCGGACGGTAGAAGAACATCAAGAAGATGCCGGTGACGGTGAGCAGGATGAAGAGGAAGAAGCTCAGCCCACCCAGGCACAGGGTGTAGGAGACCTTCACCGCGTGGCGCTTCACCTTCACCGGGTGCAGGTGGTACAGCACCGAGTTCATGATCACGTAGGACCGGTTGCGAGGGCTGTCGGTGTAGCCCTTCCGGAAGATCGAGCCGGGGCGGAAGATCGAGTTCCACGTCTGTGAGGCCTGCACCTTGTCGGTGAGGTCGCCCATGACGCGGGCGCCACGGCCCTTGTTAGACATGGCCTTGGCCATTCGTCTACTGCCCTTCCCGGACGGCGACGCTGCGCTCGCTCACGAGAGCCGCATCCCGTAGCCGTAGCCGTAGGTGTTGGTGCGCTGGTGGCCGTCGCCCTCGGCCGCGGGTTCGCCGATCTTCCCGAGGATGATGACGCCCGTCGGGCACCGGTCGACGCAGAGGGCACAACGGGTGCACACGTCGTCGTCGATGGTGAAGATCACGTGGTCGCTGGGGTCGATCCCCGGACGCTCGGTGCCCTCGGCCTCGGCGATGGCATCGGGGCGCACCATGAAGATGCACTTCCACGGGCAGATGTCGACACAGCCCTCGCACATGATGCACTCGGACTGGTCGATGTGGATGAACTGCTTGGGCTTGACCGCCTTGGCCAGGTAGTCCGCGTCGACCTCGCGCAGCACGTAGTCGGCGCGGAACTCGGGCATCGGGGGGTTCGCATCGGTGCGGGCCATGGGTCAGACCTTTCGGGCCAGGGGACGGCCGTAGGCGGTCGTCTTCTCCTCGAGAGCCTTGCGCCTGCGCTCGACCTTGTCACCGCGGCCCTGCCACACCGACCAGAGGGCGACGTGCAGCCCGAGGTAGACGCCGTAGATCGTGACGGCGATGAGGTGCGAGAGCGTCTCATAGGAGATGTTCATGGGCACGTCGGTGAGCGCACCGGTGCCGCTGGGGCCGGCGAGGTAGCGATCGGGCCGCCACTCCAGCTCGGCCTCAGCCAAGGTCAGCCACTGGTGGGGCACCACCCCGTAGACCCAGAACAGACCGAAGAAGGCCAGGGTGGCGGCGAACATGGCCTCACCCCAGGACAGCTCGGTGCCGACCGGTCGGCGCTGGGCCAGCACGAAGACGCCGACGACCAGGAGCACGGAGACCACGACGGATCCGCCAAACGCAACCACTCCTCCGACACCTCCTTGGCTAGTGAAATCGCTCACAAATGGGATGACCACCCGGCGCGAGGAGGGTGGATCGCTTGAGAGCGAGGTTTAGCACGACCCGCGAAGACGGGGCACATCGTCGGGCCATCCGCACGGGGGCCGACAACACCCGTCGTGGGCGCTGGGCGGGACGGGTCCGCCGGACGCCGCGACCGCCGCTGCGCCACTCTCGATCACGAGCCCCGCCACACTTGGTCCGGCGTCGAGGGACCGACCTAGAGTGCAGGCCCATCGCCGGGGGTCGCGAGGCTCCCACCCGTCTCGTCCGCCCGCGGAGGCCGTCCGTTGACTGAGATCCCCGAACACCTCCTCAAGCGCTCCAAGGAGCGGCGGGCAGCCCTCGGCCTGCCCGGCGGTGAGGGTGGCGACAGCGGATCAGACAGCGGCTCGGGCGGCTCCGATGCCGCCGCCCCATCGCCGCCGGCCAAGGCACCGGCGGCCGCCCCGGTCGCCGCCGAGGAGAAGCCGCCTCCCCCGCCCAAGCCGAAGCCCGCCTACATCGCGGCCGCGGAGAAGCGCAAGCGCATCCCCTACTGGGCCATGCCCGTGGTGGCCCTGCTGCCGGTGTGGGCCTTCATCTACGCGGAGGGCGTCACCGCACCCACCCAGCAGGACGAGGCCATCGTCGTGGGCGAGGAGGTCTACTCCTCGTGCTCGGGCTGCCACCTCCCGAACGGCGGTGGCGGCGTCGGCGCCCAGCTCAACGAGGGTGAGGTGCTGGCCACCTTCCCCGACCCCGTCGCCATGATGCAGTGGATCCACCTCGGCAGCGACGAGTGGACCGGGACCACCGCGGCCGCCCCCTACGGCGACCCCGAGCGCGAGGGCGGGCCCCGCGACACCGGCACCCTCCCCTCGAAGATGCCCGCCTTCGCCGACCTCGACGCCACCGAGCTGGCCGGCGTCACCCGCTACGTGCGCGAGAACCTCGCGGGTGAGGCTCCGGCCAGCCCCGAGGTCCAGGAGCTCTACGAGGAGTGGGCCCAGCTGGCCATCGACAACGCCGAGGAGGGCGAGCTGATCTACCAGGACGGCGTTCCGCCCGACCCCGAGCGCGTCGACCTCGTCGCCGGGGGCTGATCCGCTCCTTCGCGAGCGTCAGGTCCGGGCCGCGACGTGGCGTCGGCGGGTGACCGGTGACCGGGCCGTTGCGAGTGGCGGCCGAGCGGGCCGTCGCCCCAGACTGAGCAGCGATGGCCTCCCCCGCCCCCGCCCCCGAGCGCACCGATGTCCTCGTCATCGGGGGCGGTCCGGCCGGGTCGGCCACCGCCCACTGGTTGGCACGGGCCGGGCGCGACGTCGTGGTCGTGGAGAAGAAGACCTTTCCGCGCGAGAAGACCTGCGGTGACGGCCTCACCCCCCGGGCCGTCAAGCAGCTGGACGACATGGGTCTCACCTCCCAGCTCGACCACACCCACCGCTACGACGGGCTGCGGGCCGTTGCCCACGGGATCACCCTCGAGCTGAAGTGGCCCGAACACCCCGTCTACCCCTCGCACGGCTTCGTCGTGCGCCGTCGCGAGCTCGATGCCCTCGTCGCCGATCGGGCCGTCGAGCTCGGCGCCGTGCTGCACACCGGCACCGAAGCGGTGCGCCCGATCCAGCGCGACGGCATCGTCACCGGCGCGGTGGTGAAGGAGAAGGGGTCCGGCACCGAGCGCGAGGTCCACGCCCGCTACGTCGTGGTCGCCGATGGGGCCAACTCCCGTTTCGGCCGTGCCCTCGGCACGGCCCGCAACCGCACCTACCCCATGGGCATCGCCATCCGGACCTACTACGAGAGCCCGCTTCACGACGAGCCGTGGATCGAATCCGCCCTCGACGTGCGCGACCGCGAAGGTCGGGCCATGCCCGGCTACGGCTGGATCTTCCCGGTGGGCGACGGCACGATCAACGTGGGCATCGGCCTGCTGTCGACCTTCAAGGGCTACCGCGACGTCAACACCACCCACCTGATGACCGAGTTCGCGGCCACCGCCCCGGCCTACTGGGGCATCGACCCCGACGCCCCCACCTGCGCTCCCACCGGCGGCCGGATCCCGATGGCCCAGTCGATCAGTCCCAAGATCGGTCCCACCTGGGTGGCCGTAGGCGACGCCGCTGGCTCGGTCAACCCCTTCAACGGCGAGGGCATCGACTACGCCTATGAGACGGGTCGCATGGTGGCCGAGCTGCTCGACGAGTCGCTCGCCACCGGCAACGGCATGGCCCTGCAGCGCTACCCGGCGCTCATCGCGGATGAGTACGGCCTCTACTTCCGGGTGGCCCGCCTCTTCAGCGTGCTGATCGGCAACCCGGTGGTGATGCGCGAGCTAACACGGGTGGGCATGCAGTCGCGCAGCCTCATGGAGTGGGTGCTGCGGATCATGGCCAACCTGCTGCGCGACGACGAGCTGGGTCCCGCCGAGGCCGCCTACAGGGCCGCCGCCGCCCTCGTCCGCCTGGTGCCCGAACCCGCCGCCTGACCGGAGAGCCACGGCCCGTCGCGCCCACCGCGATCCACCAGAGCGGTTCTTGCGCTCGATCGACGCGGTGGGCGCCGGATCCTGGCGCAAGAACGGGGTCAGTCTGGGCGTGAGGCGCGATCGGTGTCCTCAGGGTCTGGCGCGCTGACCGGGTCGGTGACGGCCTCGGCCTGCCTGTCCACCGGATCGAGGTCACCCTCGACGTCGTCGCCGGCGTGTGGGTCGCCGGCCACGCCGGCGCCGGTGGGCTCGGAGCGGCGCGCCGGGGACGACGCGGTGTGGGCCGGGCGCGCGGCGGTCGACCGTCGACGCTTGGTCGTCGAGACCTCCCGGCCCGAGGCCGAGACGGTGGTGCTGGTCTCGGTGACGGGGGTGCCGCCGACCTCCCCGGCGGCCACGGCCGCGGCCAGGGCGGGGCGGACCCGGGTCAGCACGTAGATGCCGATGGGCACCATGGCCACGCACATCCACTGGGCGCCGGTGAGACCGGCGAAGCGCTCGTCGTTCACCCGCAGGGCGTCGAAGCTGAAGCGGCTCACGGCGTAGGCGAGCAGGAAGACGCCACCGACCGTGCTCGGCGTCGGGCGGGTGCGCAGCACCCACCAGAGCACGAAGAACATCACGAAGAGCACGACGCACTCGTAGAGCGACGGGTTGTGGAACGAGACGCCCGGGACGACCGCAGGTCCACCGGGTCCCAGGGTGGACTCGCGCACCGCCTGTTCACCGTCCGCCAGCGCGAACACCGTGCCCTCGAATCGGGTGGCGAGGAAGAAGTCGGACCGGCGGCCGAAGTGCTCCCCGACCGCGAGGCACCCGATGCGGCCGAAGGCGGCGCCGATCAGCACCGCCACCGCGTACCCGTCGAGCAGCTGCCAGCGCTGGAGCCGGTTCCACCGCAGGAACGTGGGCAGGCCGACGGCGATGGCGGCGATGAAGCCCCCTGCGAACTGGAGGCCGCCTTCCCACACGGCGATGACGTCGATCGGGCTCTCGATCTGGTCGAGGTGCGTCACCACCCAGGTGAGACGGGCCCCGACGACCCCGGCGAGCACCACCCGGGTCCCGAGCCGGTAGGTCTCGTCGCGGCTCATGCCGTACTGCTCACCGTGCACGGCGGCGAACCAGGTACCGATCACCACACCCACCGCGACCATGAGCCCGAACGTGCGCAGCGTGACGGGACCGATCTCGATGAGCGGCATCGTCTTGTACGGGATGGCGGCGATCAGTGAGCTCAGCACGACCGACATCCTCGTGGCGGAGGGGGGGTGCGATCCAGCCGCCCTCCCCCGCCGGCGATCACAGGGGGTCGATCCAGCCGCCGACGTCGGTCACCAGCGAGTCCGCCTTGGGCGGTCCGAGGCTGCCTTCGCGGTAGAGCACGGTCGGCGGCGGGTCGTCGATGACCCTCTCGACGATGCGCCACTGCTGGTCGACGCTGTCGGCCCGCCCGAAGCGGCGTCGGTCGCCGTCGAGGGCATCGTCGATCAGCCGCTCGTAGGCCTCGGCCCGCTCGCCCAGGGCCTCGTCGTAGTCGACGTCGAGCTGGATGGGCTGGGTCACCAGCCGGTCGCCGGGGGCCTTGGCCAGCAGGTGGAGGCTCACCCCGTCGTTCTGGCCGAGGCGGAAGCGCAGGAAGCTGGGCTCGGGGGTGGGCCGGTCGTCATCGGTGAAGAGCAGCCGGGGCGGATCGGTGAAGCGGATCACCGCCTCGGTCGCGGTGGCGGACAGGGCCTTGCCGGTGCGGATGACCCACGGAACACCCGCCCAGCGCCAGGAGTCGATCTCGAAGCGGAGGGCGACGTAGGACTCGACGTCGGAGCCGGCCTTCACGCCCTCCTCGTCGGGGTAGCCGCGGTACTGGCCCCGGACCACGTTCGCCGGGTCGATGGGGCGGATCTGACGGAACAGGCGGGTCTTCTCGTCCGAGAGGGCATCCGCGTCGGCGGCGACCGGCGGCTCCATGGCCAGCAGGGCCACGATCTGCAGCAGGTGGTTCTGCACGACGTCGCGCAGGGCGCCGACGCCCTCGTAGAACTTGCCCCGCGACTCGACGCCGAAGTCCTCGGCCATGGTGATCTGCACGCTCGAGATGAAGCTGCGGTTCCAGAGCGGTTCGAGCATCGAGTTGGCGAAGCGGAACACCAGCAGGTTCTCGACCGCCTCCTTCCCGAGGAAGTGGTCGATGCGGTACACCGCCTCCTCGGGGAAGGCCCGGTGGAGGCAGTCGTTGAGCTCCTGGGCCGAGGCGCGGTCGCGACCGAAGGGCTTCTCGACCACGACCCGCCCCTGGTGGTGGAGGTCGACCCGCTCGAGGCCGCGCACCACATCGTCGAACATCGACGGCGGGATGGCGAGGAAGAAGAGGGGCCGCTCGACGCCCGCAGAGCGCACCCGGTCGGCCAGGCCGTCGAAGGTGGCGTCCTCCCGGTAGTCGCCCGACAGGTAGGTGAGCCGCCCGCAGAGGCGGTCGAGCACCTCAGCATCGACGTCGTCGACCTTGGCCTCGATGCTCTCGCGCGCCCGGGCCCGCAGGTCGTCGTCGGACCACGCGGAGGAGGCCACGCCGATGACGGGGCCCAGCCGGTCCTCGGCCTCGATGTGGTACAGCGCCGGGTAGAGCTTCTTGGCGGCCAGGTCACCGGTCGCGCCGAAGAGCACCAGTCCGTCGCACCTCTCGTCGGTCACGGCACCGACGTCCTCACTTCGGGCCCTCACCGGTGGGTGCCTGGCCGGGGTGGACCGGGTCGATCGGGTCCTTCGGCTCCTGGGCCTCGAGGCGCACCATGGCGTGCCCGCCGAACTGGTTCCGCAGGGCGGCGATGGCCCGCATCGGAGCACCGTCGTCGTCCTGGGACACGAACCGGGCGAACAACGAGGCGGAGATCGCCGGGACGGCGACCCCGAGGCGCACGGCCTCCTCGACGGTCCAGCGGCCCTCACCCGAGTCCGCGGCCCGGGGGGCGATGTCGGTGAGCCCAGGGCTCTCCTCGAGCGCCTTCACCAGCAGGTCGAGCAGCCACGACCGCACGACCGAGCCGTGCTGCCACGAGCGCAGCCCGGCGGGGACGTCGATGCCGAGCTCACTGGCCTCGAGCAGGGCGTAGCCCTCGGCGAAGGCCTGCATCATCCCGTACTCGACGCCGTTGTGGACCATCTTGGTGAAGTGGCCGGCCCCGGGGGGACCGACGTGGGCCAGGCCCTCGCCGCCGCCGGGCGACAGGGCCTCGAGGGCGGGCCAGGCGGCCGCCACGTGCTCATCGGTGCCGCCGACCATGAGGGCGTAGCCGTTGTCGAGGCCCCACACGCCGCCGCTGGTGCCGGCATCGACCCAGCCGACACCCCGCTCGGCGAGCAGCTCGCTCCGGCGGATGGAGTCGCGGTAGTTCGAGTTGCCGCCGTCGACGACGATGTCGCCTGCCGCCAGCAGGCCGGCCAGCTCGGTCACGGTGGACTCGGTCGCCTCGCCGGCCGGGACCATCGACCACAGCACCCGCGGTCCAGCGCCGAGGGCCTCGACCAGCGCCGGCAACGAGTCGACGTCGCGCCGAACGGGTGAGTGGGCGTAGCCAACGACCTCGTGGCCGGCCCGGCGCAGCCGCTCGGCCATGTTGCCGCCCATGCGGCCCAACCCGATCATGCCCACCTTCACGGGCAGGCCTCGGTGATCGTGGTCCTCGTCCGCGCACTCGGCCTCATCGCGTGACCTCTAGCAGCTCGGCGAGAGAGACCCGCGCCGCCCTCAGGCCGTGGGCCTGCAGCGTGCGCAGATCGCCCTCGGCCTGGGCCCGCTTCAGCGTCGAGAAGCCGAAGCGCTGATCGGGGATGGCCACGTCGATCGGGTCGTCGCCCACGACCTGCAGGAACACACCCGACGGCGGACCTCCCTTGTGGAGCTGGCCTGTCGAGTGGAGGTACCGAGGCCCGAGGCCCACGGTGGTGGCCACGCGGTAGCGGTCGCGGATCTCGGTGCGGGCGTCCTCGATGGCGTCGACGACGCCGTCCTCGGGGTCGACGTAGGCCAAGATGGCGACGTAGTCGCCGGGCCCCACCTGATCGAGCAGCTCGGACAGCGACGAGGGCTCGATCACCGACGGGCCCCGCTCGAGGACCTCGGCGGTGGCCGCCTTGGCCTCGGCCACGTTGGGCTGGTCGAAGGGGTTGATGCCAAGGGCCGCTCCGCAGAGGGCGATGGCGACCTCCCAGGTGAGGACCAGCCCGCCCAGCCCCGCGGGCCCGGCTGACGGCACCTCGACCACGGGGTGTCCGGCGGCCGCCAGCGGTTCGAGGCCGTGGTGGTCGCCGATGCCCACGAAGAGCCGGTCCGCGCCGTAGACCGCAGGCGGGCCGAGGCGCTCGCCAGCGATGGGGATGACCCCGGTGCCGTGCTTGCCGGTGGATTCGGCGATCAGCTGCTCGAGCCAGAGCCCGATGGCGTCGATCTCGCCGTCGACGATGAACGTGACCTTGTCGTGACCGGTGCGCACCCCGGCGGCGAGGGCGGCGGCCAGGCGCAGAGCACCGTTGACCGCCGGGTCGGGGTCTCGGAGCGTTGGTCCGGCGGCGTCGGCCGACGCCAGCAGGGCGGCGACGTCGAACCCGGCGGCCGCCGCCGGGACGAGGCCGAAGAACGAGAGGGCCGAGTACCGGCCGCCGATGTCCGACGGGTTCTCGAAGAGGGCCCGGAACCGCTCGGCCGCGGCCCGTTCGGCGAGGGGGGTGCCGGGGTCGGTGACCACCGCGACGTTGCCGGGGTCGCCGGTCTGGGCGAGCACCGTGGCCAGGTGGCTCAACGTCTCGATGGTGGTGCCGGACTTCGATGACGCCAGGTAGAGCGTCTCGGCGGGCGGGCACTCGTGGGCCAGGCGCGCCACCGGCGCGGGGTCGGTGGTGTCGATGACCCGCAGGGCCGGGCGGCCCGGGCGGGGTGGGAAGGACCGGGCCAGCACCTCGGGGAAGAGGCTGGAGCCGCCCATGCCCATGACCACCACGTGGGCGATGCCGTCGGCCACGAGGGCGTCACCGAACACCTCGAGGCGCTCGGCCTGGGTGGCCATGGCGCCGGCCACGTCGAGCCAGCCCAGACGGTCGGCCACCTCGGCGGGGTCGTCGGCCCAGAGGGTGTGGTCCCGGTCCCAGAGCCGGGTGACCGCCCGGCGCGCCGCGAGGTCGTCGAGCACGGCCCGCGCCGCCTCGTCGATCGGACCCAGCTTGTCCATCCCGGACCTCCCAGCGCCGGGGCGACCCGGCGCAACGTCTCGCGCAGTGCCTATCAGAACGCGTCGGGCTCCGGCGCGGGGTCGGGGGAGGCCGCCTCCGCATGAGGCTCAGCACCAAGCGACGCCCGGATCTGGGCGGCCGACACCGGTTCACCGAACCAGTAGCCCTGCGCCGCGTCACAGCCCATCTCGACGAGGATCTCGACCTGGGCCGGGTCCTCGACGCCCTCGGCGACCATCTCGAAGCCGAGCGAGCGGCCCAGGGTGACCGCGGCGGCCACGATGGCCCGATCGCGCGGATCGGTGACGATGCCGGCCACGAAGAGACGGTCGATCTTGAGGCTGTCGGCCACGTCGATGCGCCGCACGTGCTCCAGCGAGGCGTAGCCGGTGCCGAAGTCGTCGATGGACACGCGCACCCCCAGGTCGTGCAGGGACCGCAGCAGCGTGCTGCTCCGCTCGACGTCGCGCACCAGGGCGCTCTCGGTGATCTCGAGGCGCAGGCGTGAGGCCTCGACGCCGTGGCGGGCAAGGGCCTCGGCCGTGCGCTCCGTGAGACCCGGCTCGTCGAGCTGGCGGGCCGAGAGGTTCACGCTGACCACCAGGTCGCCGAGCCCGACGGCGATGTCGGCCAGCGCGGTGTCGATGGCCCACTCGCCGAGGGCGACCACCAGGCCGGTCTCCTCGGCGACGGGGATGAACTCATCAGGGCTGACGGCGCCGCGGTCGGGGTCGTCCCACCGCACCAGGGCCTCCACCCCGACGACGGACCGGTCGGCCAACGCCACCTGGGGCTGGTAGGCGAGGTGCAGCCCTCGACCCTCGATGGCCCGCCGAAGGTCGCGCTCGATGTCGATGCGAGCCAGCGCGGCCTCATAGGTGCCCGGGCGGTAGCGCACGACCTCGGATCCACCGCGCCCCCCTGCCTCGCGCGCCGCGATGGCCGCCTTGTGCAACAGGCTGTTGACCGTGTCGACATCGGTCGCGACCACCACGCCGACGCCGGGCCGGCACGCGATCGCGTGGTCGCCGACGACGATCGGTTCGGTGAGCGCCACCCGCACCCGCTCACCGATCTCGACGGCCTCGTCGGGGCCGACGCCCTCGCAGATGACGGCGAAGGCCGGCGCCCGGAGGTGGCCCACCACGTCCGAGGGCCGGACCACCGAGCGCACGGTCTGGCCCGCCACCCGAACCACGGCCTCGCCCTGGACGCCGCCCAAGCTGTCCTCGATCTCATCCAGGCGGTCGAGCGCCACGTGGATCAGCGCCATCGCCTTGCGCGGACGTCGGTGCAGCGCCTCGCGGATCCGTATGAGCATGAGGCTGCGGTTGGGCAGGCCGGTGACGTCGTCCTCGAGCGCGGAGCGGCGCACCCGGCTCCGATCCGCGGCGCGTCCCAGGGCGACGGTGGCCACCCGGGCCCAGCGTCCGAGGTCGGCGGCGGCGCCCGGTCGGGGGGCGGTCGCGGACGGTCGCAGCAGGGGGAAGGCGGCGAGCACCCCGACGGTCACCGAGCCGTCGACCAGCGACAGCAGCACCGGCGGGCCCAGCCCGGCGGCGGCCAGCTCGTCGGCCACCGACGACCACGGCGAGGAGGCTGGATCGGCGCGCCGCGGGGCGAGCGGGTCGCCCGTCGACCCCGGGCTGCTGCCGGTGGCCACGCGGTCGAGGACCAGCACCGCCCGGCGGGGAAGGTCGATCTCCCGCCCGTACACCCGTGCTGCGCCGGACCGGGCCGCGACGACCACCCGGTGGCCAGGGACGTGGCGCTCGGCCGATGCCGCCAGACGCGTCGCGAGCACGGCCACCGACTCGCCGTGCAGCACGTCGGCCAGCAACCCGTCGAGCTCGGCCCCGGCGGGGTCCGGAGCCGCGGATCCTCCGGTGGCGGGCCCTACGGTGTCGCCCCGGGTCCCGGGCGCCGCGGCCGTCACCGCGCCCCGACGGCCACGACCGCCGTCGCCGCCTCGGCCACCACCGAGAGGACCTCGTCGACGACGTCGTCGTCGTGGGCGAGGCCGGGGAACAGGATCTCATAGGGCCCCGGGGCCAGGGCCACGCCCCGGTCGAGCAGGGCGTGGAACAGCGCGGCGTAGAGCGCGGTGTCGGTGGTGCGGGCGCCGTCGTAGTCGACGGGCACCTCGGCGCCGAGGTGGAGGCCCACGAGGGCGCCCTCGACCGGCACCCGGCAACCGATCCCGGCCGCGGTGAGCGCCGCCTCGATGCCCTGGCCCAGCCGGGCCGCCCCCCCGGCGAGGGTGTCGTAGGCCTCGGCGTCGAGCAGCGAGAGCGCGGCCAGCCCGGCGGCGGTGGCGAGGGGGTTCCCCGACAGCGTGCCGGCCTGGTACACCGGACCGAGGGGCGCCAGCTGGTCCATCACCGCCGCTCGGCCGCCGAAGGCCCCGACGTTCAGGCCGCCGCCGATCACCTTGCCGAAGCACGACAGGTCGGGCGTCACGCCGTAGCGCTCCTGGGCCCCGCCCCGACCGAGGCGGAAGCCGGTGATGACCTCGTCGAAGATGAGCAGCGCGCCGACCCGGTCGCACTCACGGCGCAGCCCGGCGAGGAAGCCCGGCACGGGAGCGACCAGGCCCATGTTGGCGGCCACGGGCTCGACGATGACGCAGGCCACGGTCTCATCGAGCGTCGGCACCTGGTTGTAGGGCACCACCACCGTGTCGGCCACCGCACCGGCGGGCACTCCCGCCGAGCCGGGGACGGCCGTGGGGTGGTCGGGGTCGGCCTCGATGAGGGCGACGGCGCTGCCCGCCTCGGCCAGCAGGCTGTCGCTGTGGCCGTGGTAGTTGCCGGCGAACTTCACGATGCGATCACGGCCGGTCGCACCCCGGGCCATCCGCAGGGCGCTCATGGTGGCCTCGGTGCCGCTCGAGACCAGGCGCACCCGCTCACAGGCCGGAACCCGGGACCGGATCTCCTCGGCCAGCAGCACCTCGCGCTCGGTCGGCGCGCCGTAGGAGGTGCCCCCGGCGGCCGCCGCCTGGATCGCCTCGACGATCACCGGGTGGGCGTGGCCGGCGATGATCGCGCCGTAGGACTGCACCAGGTCGAGCAGCCGGCGGCCCTCAGCGTCCCAGACGTGGGGCCCGAGGGCCCGCTGCACGAAGTAGGGCGTGCCCCCCACGGCCCGAAAGGCGCGCACCGGCGAGTTAACCCCACCGGGGATCACCTCCTGGGCGCGGGCGAAGAGCCCGGCGTTGGTCGTGGTCGCGGCAACATCGGAGGTCACGATGCGCGCACCCTAGGGGTGGGGGCGGCACGGGCCGCAGCCGGAGCCCCCATCGCGACGCCGAGGGCCACGGGCCCTGGACCAGACTCGGACGATGCGCCGCGCCCTCGTGATCCATGCGCACCCCGACGACGAGGTGTTCGCGACGGCGGCGACGACCCTGGCCCTGCACCGTGACGGGGCCCACGTCGCGCTGCGGGTGGCGACGGGCGGCGAGGCCGGCGAGCAGGCGATGGACCCGCGGTCTCGGCCTCGACGCGGCGCGGGTCGCCCGTGAGCGACGGCTCGACCGCTCGTGTGGGCTGCTGGGCATCGCCGAGTGGGCCTACCTCACCCGACCCGGGGAGTGGCGTGACCGCAGGACGGCCGAGCACGACACCGTCGCTGCGGCACCGCGTTCGGGACTGAGTCGAGCCGTTGCGGCCGCACTGGACGACCACGAACCGGACCTCGTGCTGACGGTCGGGCCCGACGGGCTCACCGGCCACCCCGACCACATCGCCATCCACGACGCCGTCATCGAGGCGCTGCGCACGCGAGAGGGCTCACCGATCGACGGGTGGGGAGCGTGCCTGCGCCGCGAAGACGTGGTCCGGGGGCAGGCCGCCGCAAGGGCCGGCCTGCCGGCGACATTGGTCGGGTCGGGTCGGGTCGTCGGCCTGGAGGACGAGGTGATCGACCACACGGTCGAGATCGCTCCCGCCCTCAGCCGACGACGCCGCGACGCTCTCGACTGCTACGTCCCCGGTCTCGGGACCCTCCCCCTCGACGAGCTCGTGGCCGAGTACCCGGGACGTGGCGACTCGCTCCTCCTGCGGGCGGTCTTCGACGCCACCACCTGGGGCCGAGACCACCTCGTCAGGCTGGGCGACCGCGGCCCGGGCCCGCATCCTGTGGGCTGAGCCCGGCGCGATGCGATCCCCGCCCACGTGGCCACGCTGACGCTGATCTCGATCCGGCCGCCGGCCTCGGTCTCACCGCCCATGCGGCCTGAGGTTCCCGTCCATCCCCCGGCGCTCAGGCCGTGAGCACCTCGGCGACCTCGCCGGCCAGGTAGGTGAGGATGAGGTCTGCACCGGCGCGCTTGATGGCGGTGAGGTGCTCGAGGGCCACCGCGTCGCCGTCGATCCAGCCCCGCTCGGCCGCGGCCTTGATCATGGCGTACTCGCCCGACACGTGGTAGGCGGCCAGAGGCACATCCACCTCGGCCCGGGCCCGGGCCAGGATGTCGAGGTAGGCGAGGGCGGGCTTCACCATCACCATGTCGGCGCCCTCGGCGATGTCCTCGCGGATCTCCTCCATGGCCTCCCGGGCGTTCGGGGGATCCTGCTGGTAGGCCCGGCGGTCGCCGCCCCCGGCGATCTCGACGTCGACCGCCTCACGGAACGGGCCGTAGAGGCCAGACGCGTACTTGGCCGCGTAGGCGAGGATCCCGACCGGCTCGTGGCCCTCGTCGTCGAGGGCGTCGCGGATCACCATGACCTGGCCGTCCATCATCCCCGACGGGGCCACGATGTCGGCCCCGGCGGCGGCCTGGGCGATGGCGACGTCGCCGTAGCGCTCCAGGGTGGCGTCGTTGTCGACCTCGCCCGCCGGGGAGAGCAGGCCGCAGTGGCCGTGGTCGGTGTACTCGTCGAGGCACAGGTCCGCCATGAGCACCACCTCGTCGCCGACGTCGTCGCGCAGGTCGCGCAGGGCGACCTGCACGATGCCGTCGGGGTCCGAGGCGCCCCGACCCTCGGGATCCTTGTGCTCGGGGACGCCGAAGAGGATCACCGCGCCGATGCCGACCCCTCGGAGGCGGGCGACCTCGTCGCGGAGCGTCGCCCGGGTGTGCTGAACGACCCCGGGGAGCGAGGTGATGGGTCGGGGCTCGTCGATGCCCTCGCGCACGAAGAGCGGGGCGACGAGGTCGTCCACGCCGAGGCGGGTCTCGGCCACCAGGCGACGGAGGGTCGGCGTGCGACGCAGGCGCCGCAGCCGACGCTGGGGGAACGACATGGACCAGAGCCTACGGAGGCCATGACCGCGAGGTTCGTACGGAGATGTGCCACCGAGGACCACATCGGTACGACTGCGGCGAATCCGTACGACTGCGCCGAGTCGCGACCCTCGACGAGGGGAGCCCGAACGGGCCCGCCTACCCTCCGGCGGTGGCCGACGTGACTGCTCTCGCCGCCGTAGTGTTCGACTTCGACGGCACCCTGGCCGACACCGAGTGGCCGATCTACGAGCGGGCCCGGGCCGCCGCGGCGGGTCTCGGCGCCGAGCTCACCCCGGAGCTGTGGGCCGCCCACGCCGTCGGCGTCTCCCACGGTGAGCCGTGGTGGGACGAGCTGGGCCCGCTCCTCGGCCTCGCCATCGACCAGATCGCGTTCGACGATGCGGTCGATGCGGTGACCGACGTGCCCACGGCCTTCGAGTCCGCCCTTGTGACCCCGGGGGCGGCGGAGCTGGTGCACGCCCTGCACGATGCCAGCGTGGCCCTGGCGGTGGCGTCGGGGTCGTCGCGGGCGTGGCTCGACCACCACCTGGATCGCTTCGGGCTCAGCGAGCGCTTCGTCACCCTCGTCGGGCGTGACCACCCTGAGGTCACCGCCGGGAAACCGGCCCCCGACCTCTACTGCGCCGCGGTGCACGAGCTGGGGGTCGACCCCGGTGCGGCAGTGGCCATCGAGGACACCTACCGGGGCATCGAGTCGGCGCGAGCCGCGTCGATGGGCGCCGTCGTCGCCGTCCCGAGCCGCCTCACCGCCCACCAGGACCTCTCCGCCGCCGATCTGGTGGTCGGATCCCTCACCGAGCTCACCCCCATCACCCTCGCCGCGCTCATCCCCGGGTAGCAACGGGCGCGCAACCTCCGGGCGCGCTCAGCGAGCGCGTGCGCTCCCCCCTCACCGTGCGCCAAGCGGTCCGGGGGCGAGACGGGCGTCCATCGATCGGATGTCCTCGCCCGCCAGCTGCCGCACGTCGAGGTGGTCACCGTTCCCGGTTCCCACGATTGGATCGCAGAGGACCGGTCGACGGTCCTCCGGCGGATCACGACGATCTGACTGGCGCCGCACCACCCAAGATGGCCCTCGGCCTCGAATGGCCCGGCACGTGACCCGAGCATGCGAGGACCTCCTCCGATCCGCAACCCCGCCTCACCTGAGCTCGGAGCGCACGTCACGGTCCTGGCGCGGGGAACGGGTGTGCGTCGGCCGACCGAGGTACGCTTCGGACTTTCTCCCGCTGCTCGATCGACGCCAGGGTGCACCTTCTTGCCGGCGGTAGGGGGCACATTCTCCGGTGCGCGAGCCGTTTTTCGTTGTCGTGCCACGCGGGCCCCGCCGATACTTGCAGCATGACTGTCCGGGGAAGCACAGCGTACGAGCACGTTCAGGACCTACCACCGCGGGTGCAAGCCGCGATGGCGATCGCGTCAGCGCAGGAGTTCGATCATTCCTGCGCGCCGGAACAGGGCCGGCTGCTGTCCGTCCTCGCTCGGGGGTACGTCGGTCTCCGAGTTGGCGAGACCGGAACTGGCTGCGGCGTGGGCCTCGCATGGATGCTCCACGCGACCGGCGCCACGACCTCGTTCGTGAGCATCGAGATCGATGCGACGCGAGCCGAGGCGTCGGTCGAGCTCTTCGCCGATCAACCGAACGTCCGGGTCCTCAACGGCGACTGGACCGAGCTCCATGCGTTCGGTCCGTTCGATCTCCTCGTCCTCGATGGGGGCGGCAAGGGCAAGGAGCCGGGAGACGACCCGCCGCTCGACCCGAGCGACGGCTGGCTGGCTCTCGGCGGAACGATCGTGCTCGACGACTTCACGCCGGGGGACCGTGCACATGATGAGGCTCGCCGCTACTGGCTCGACCATCCATGCCTGCAAGCCACGGAACTCCTCTTGACTCCGACCCTCTCCACGGTGGTCGCTCGCCGCATTCGATAGCGCGGTGTCGCCTTGGAACCGGCGGTAGGGGACACGACCGTATTCCTACTGTGGTAGGATCAACCGATGGCCGTCACGAAGTGGTCAGTCAGCGTCGAGGAGACCCTTGCGGCCCGTGTGGAGTCCCGCGTGGGCGATCGCGGGCTCAGCGGGTTCGTGGCCCGCGCTGTCGAGCACGAACTGGAGCACGATCTGCTCGACGAGTACCTGGGCGAGCTCGACGCGGAGTTCGGGCCGGTTCCGGAGGGCCTGGTCGAGCAGGTTGACGACCTGTGGCCGTCCTAGTCCTCGACAGCGAGGCCGTGTCCGCACTTGCCCGCCCACATCTCGACCGGGTCCGCCACCAGCGGGTGAGGGTGGCGATGCGCAGCGCTCACTCGCGCAACGCCCCGGTCCGGATCCCCGCAGCCGTGCTCGTCGAGCTGTACCGGGGTCGCGGAACCGACGAAGCGATCGACGTCGTCCTGGCGCGTGGGTTCGCCCAAGTCGTGACCACCGGAGCGCGCATGGCCCGGATCGCAGGTCATCTGCTGGCGGGGGTCGACGCGGGAAGCGACATGGCGATCGATGCACTGGTCGTCGCCACCGCCATCCGGCTCGGGGGCGGCACCGTGGTCACACACGACCCCGGCGACCTCCACCTACTCGCCGCCGAACACCCCAACGTCGCCATCTTCGACATCTGACAGTCGATGGTGGCTCCGAGCACCTTCTTGCCGGCGGTAGGGGGCAGCCGTCGACTTCGAGTCGATGGGTGACCCTGGAGGTTGGGGTCGTGGGTCGCTGTTCGATGGGGTCGTTGCCCGGGCAGCATGGGCGACGTGAGCGACGAGGATCTGCCGTTCAACGTCTCATCGTTCCTGGGCGAGGCCCTCAGGCCGGCTCAGGTCGCAGCGGTCAGCGCTGCGGGTCTGCCTGTGTTGGGCAGTCTCTGGTTCCTCTACGAGGACCGCCGGTTCTGGTTTTCGAGCGGCGTCGAGACACCACTGCTGCGAGCGCTGTCGCACGGCAGCGAGGTCGCGGTCATCGTGGACGAGTTCTCACCGCCGGAGCGCATTCGACAGGTCCGCGTTCGGGGGCCGGGCCGTGTCGAACCTCACGACCCGCAGCGTGTGGAGCGGATCTACCGGCGGTACCTCAGCGCAGACCTCAGCTCGTGGCCACCTTTCTTCCGGCGCCGACTGACGGATCGGGACTTCGCGCTGTGGGCGGTGGCGCCGACCAGCGGGCTCATCGCCGCCTTCCCCGACTTCGACGCGTGTGAGGTCCGCTGGTCCGCTCCCAAGGCAAGTCCGATGCCCTGACCGGCGCCGGTGGCAAAGGGGCCGAACGACGTCATCGAGCCGCGACCGAGCGTCATCAGGCCGGGGGCTTGCGAACCTCGAAGAGCGTTCGAGACATGGTCGAGTGGAAGGGGCCATCGCGTTCGATCTGGTGGTGCAAGTCCTTCAAGCGGTCGCGGTAGCGGTCGACCGTGAAGTCCGGGATGGTCCAGATGACCTTGCGCAGGAAGAACACCACCGCGCCGACGTCGAAGAACTCCAGCCGAAGCCGCTCGTTACGGCACTGGAAGATCTCCAAGCCTGCCGACCGGGCGTGATCGGCCTCGACCTCATGGTGCCGGCCCAACGCGGGTTCGCGTCGCCCGAGGAAGTATTCGCTGATCTCAACGTTGGTCCCGCTGCCGACGTGCTGAGCGAAGTACCTGCCCCCAGGCGCGAGCACCCTCGCGATCTCCGACCAGTGGACGGTAGCCGGATGGCGGCTGGTCACCAGGTCGAATGCGCCGTCGGCGAACGGCAGCGGCGGATCCTCGGGGTCAGCAACCACGACGGCCCCAAGCGGATGAAGCAGCGCGGTCGCCTTCGCGACGTTGGGCGGCCACCCCTCTGTGGCGGCCAGCGTTGGCGGGAAGTTCTCGGCGCCAGCACCGGCGAGGACCTCGCCTCCGCCTGTCTGGATATCGAGTGCAGACGTCGCTGCCGCGAGCTGTCGGCTGAGCAGGCGCTGGTAACCCCACGATGGGCGCTCCTCCGTGGCGCGACTGTCGAGCCAGGAGAAGTCCCAGCCCTCGACCGAAACTTCGGCTGCTTCGTCCACGAGCGAGTCGAACGATCTGCCCACGACAGCATGAAACCAGGTCGAGAGACGACCGGGGAACGACTTCGGCGGGTCGAGCTGCGTTCCACCGGGCACGCAGCACCGGAATGCCGTCACCGGGACCCGGCGATAGGGGACACTCAGCTCATCTTGAGGTAGCGCCGAAGCGCTTCGCGGACCACGTCGGATGCGGTGGTGTGGTCGGTCGCGGCGCGGTGGTCGAGCGCCTTGCGGAGCTCGGGGTCGAGGCGCACCGGAAACGAGTCGGCCGGCCCGGAGCCCATCGCCGGTCGCCCTGGCCGGCGGCGGAGCCTGGAGGTGTCAAGGCCGTCTTCGGCCTCCTTGGCCATCTGGTCGAGCACGTCGTCGGTGAGCTCGACGCCGGCCTTGCTCCGGCCGTGGGACGTCTGGTCAGGCATGGTCATCTCCTTCACCGCGGAGGAACGGCTCGTACTTGGCACGCATGGGCATGGCGTGGATCACGATCTCTGTCCCGTCCTCACGGGCAACCGAGACGACTTCAAGGAGGTTCCCGGCGGGGGTCTGGTCCCAGGTACAGCACCTTGGCGTCGTCCTGCTCGCCGATGGCCAAGGCGTGCTCAACGGCATGGACGATGTCGTCATCAGCGATCCCGTGCTTGCGAGGCCGACCGGTCTGACCACTCGATGGTGGCTCCGAGCACCTCCTTGCCGGCGGTAGGGGCAGTCGCATCAGGAACCATGGCTGTGGGACGAATGGTCGAGACCGGTCAGGGCGAGGGGTCGTCCCAGCCGGGCAGCAGCTCAGGTGTGGGCCAGGCCGGGTCGGGTCGCCACTGCGGCCAAGGTTCGTTGAACGGGGCTTCGTTCCCTTCGAGGCGGCTGATGACCGCTGCGGCCTCCTCCCGCACGCGCTGTCCGGTCTCGCCATCGAAGATCCCACGGCTCAGGATCTGGTCGAACTCATCGTCGTCCTTCCATGACCAGGTGAGGTCGGGCTCGGCCACGACGTCCAACGCCAGGTCCATCGACTCGATGCCGATCGACGTTCGTCGGAACGGGCGCTGGAGGTTGATGTACCAGCCGAACTGCTCGCCCGACGGCAGCCAGCTGATCCACACGGCATGCCAAGTCGCGGGACGGAGGATCCACAGGCACGAGACGTCCCAGACGTGGTCGACGTGGACCCAGTCGCCCCGTTCGAGCAGCCCGATGATCCGGGCCGTGCGGTCACCGGGATCGACGCGCTCGGGCGGGGTCATCGGCACCTTTCGCCTGGTGCCCTTGGGAAGCCACAGCAACAGGCGATCCGGGGAGTCCTCGGCCACGACGAGCGGACGGGCCGCCCACACGCGGTCGCTCCACACCTCCTGGTGGACGATGACCTCTCCTGGGCTCCACTGCACCGATCGATCGTCGCACGAACAGGCGGAGTGACGCGGGCAGGGCCGATGCTGGACCGGACCTCGGCTCTCTGGTGGCGGCCCGGTTCGGAAGGGCTTCAACCACGTGCCGCTTGACCCGACGGCGCTCTGCCGGCGTTTGGGCGCAGGTCGTCAGCTGGCTTCGAGGTGCTGTCGGAGCGCCTCTCGGATGACTTCTGAGACCGGTACGTCTTCGTCGTGGGCGCGGCGGGTGAGTCGTTCTTTGAGGTCGGGATCGAGGCGAACGGATTCGACCGTCGAGGGTGCGGCGCCGAGTCGGGGTCGGCCGCGCTTGCCGCGGCGGGCGATGATCTCGTCGACGTCGTAGCCCCGCTCGGCTTCGCCGGCGAGTCGGTCGAGGAGCTCGTCGGTGATCGGGGCGCCGGACTTGGTGTGACCGTAGGTGCGCTTGGTCATGGGTCGGGAGGCCTCTGGTAGACAGGGCGGAGCGGCATGGCGTGGATGAGCAACTCGTCACCCTCACGTGTGACGAGCACGTCGAAGATGGTGTCGGCGGTCAGCAAAGCTGCATCGATCTGGATGGCGGAGGCCGCGATCCAGAGGTCGCTGGCGGGCTGCGGTCATGGAGCGGGTGACCCGCGAGCCGGCAGCTGTGGCGGAGTTGGGCGATGGTGGTGAGCAGCGCGTCGCTGACAGGAACGACGGTGGTCGCCTGGATCGACGCTTCGAGGCGTTGCTGCCGTTGGTCTCCCCATCCGGCAACGAGCGCGCCGTAGCGAAGTTCGCTGATCGTCCCAGCAGCGAGGAACATCTGGTGCCCTGCCATGAGCCCGATGAGAGGTTCGAGCCGGGCGCGGCGCCGGCGACTGAGCGAGGCGCTGAAGACGCCGGTGTCGACGACGACTCTCACGCGTCGAGAGCAGCGGCGAACGCGTCGTCTTCGTCGTCGGTGAGGTCGTCGATCAACAACGCATCGACCGACGCCAGCGCTGGAGCGGACTTGAGCTGGTCCTCGGTCAGGTTGCCGGGCAGCAGCGAAGTGCCGTTGGGGACCTGGTCGTGGTGGTGCGCGGCTTCGCTCATGGCTCGAGCGTACGCGCCCGCTCATCCCCCGGCTACGAAGGCGACGACGACGTAGGCCGCGTGGCGGTCGAAGTTCTGGCGTCGCCGGTCGTAGAGGTGGTTCGTGGGTCGGCGTGCCGAGCGGCGATCTGGACGTCTCGCAGCGGCACGCCGGCGTCGAGTGCGGCCATGATGAACGCAGCCCGCAGCATGTGCGGGTGGACATGACTGAACCTCCTCAGGAACGGAGGACCAAGCACACCCCCAACCGGCACCCGGGGTTCGGGGTCGATCGCCGTTGCTGGGTTCCCGAAACTGGGCAGCGCCTCGCCGCTTCGTCACTCGGCGTTGCCGACGTGGGGACCGATCACCGACCCAAACGTGCTGACCATGACTCGTCCGCTGAGCCGATCACGGCCAGAACCTATGAAGCCAGGAGTTGTGGAATGGGTGTGTTGCCTTCGGCAGATGGGTCGAGCGGGAGCGCTGAACCGGTCGAGGAGTTGGCGGGGAGGGTGCGGGCGACCGGCGCTGGCGCGCCGTCGCTCGGCGCGAGGTGGCTGTCCCTGTCCGGTGCAGCGAACGCCTCGGAGCGGCGATGACCGAGCATGCGGTGGTGATCGCAGGAGGCGGCCCGACCGGGCTGATGTTGGCGGGCGAACTGGCGTTGGCGGGGATCGACGTCGTCATCGTCGAACGACGCGCCGGTCAGGATCTCGACGGATCGCGAGCCGGGGGTCTTCACTCCCGCACCATCGAGGTGCTCGATCAGCGTGGCATCGCGGAACGATTCCTCTCGGCGGGGCAAGTACATCTGAACCTGGGCTACTCCCTGATCCTCTTGGACATCAGCGACTTCCCCACCCGCCACAACTACGTACTTGCGCTCTGGCAGAGCCACTTCGAGCGCATCCTGGCTGACTGGGTCGGTGAGCTCGGGGTTCCGATCCTCCGTGGCTGCGAGGTGGTGGGCTTCGATCAGGACGACACTGGCGTCGACGTCGAGCTGTCCGACGGCCGGTCGTTGCGGGCGGACTACCTCGTCGGCTGCGACGGAGGGCGCAGCCTGGTCCGCAAGGCAGCCGGCATCGACTTCGTCGGGTTGGATCCCTCGACCAGCTGGATGATCGCCGAGGTCGAGATGGACGAGCCGGAGCTCGGCATGCGCCGCGAGGGTGGTGGCATCGGT
>NZ_DATLXO010000091.1:0-1679 GCF_035575815.1 Iamia sp. | reverse complement strand
CCTGCATCTCCAGGCCGAGCCGGGCGTAGAAGGCGGCCATCGCCTCCATGTCCTTCACGACCAGGTTGACCTGATCCAACACGGGTCCGGGCTCGTCGGTCACGTCGCACCTCACGGTTCTCGTCGTCGATCGATTCTGGCACGCGGTGAGCGGCCGTGCTGGGCCCGGTCTCCGCCACCGACAGGACGCCCCGGTCGGAGCCACACTGGACCCGTGGCCACCGACACCACCCCCACCTCCGTCCAGGTCGTCATCGACGCCCTCGACCCCCACGCCCAGGCCCGGTTCTGGGCCGCCGCCCTCGGTTGCCAGGTCGAGGACACCACCGAGCTGATCCGCGGCGTGCTCGCCGCCGGCCACGCCACCGACGCCGACGTCTTCGAGGCCGACGGCCAGATGTGGTGGAACGACCTGGTCGGCGCCCGGCCGGCCGACGGCAGCGGGCCCCGCCTGCTGTTCCAGCGGACCGACGCGCCCAAGGACGGCAAGAACCGGGTCCACCTCGACCTGAACGTGGGCCGCGACCGCGGCGCCGCCGAGGTCGAGCGCATCACCGCCCTCGGCGCCACGATGCTCTACGAGATCGACGAGCCCGCCGGCCGCCACACCACCCTCGCCGACCCCGAAGGCAACGAGCTCTGCATCCAGTGATCCCCGCTCCCGCGACCGTGACCGCCTGACGGCGCGCAGGGTCTCAAGGGCCGGTCTTCTCCCAGACCGAGACGTGCGACGTGCTCTCGCCGGTGAAGGGCGAGCGGTCCCAACCGGCCCACCGGTCGCGCCGCGACAGGCCGGAGAGCTCGGCCATCAGGTCGAGCTCGGACGGCCACACGTACCGGAACGGCGTCGTGAACTCGCGCGTGCCCGACCCGTCGGCGACGAAGTGGTGCGACGTGGCCTGCTGGGCGACGAGGTCGGTGTAGCGGTCATAGCCCACGTAGCCCGGGGCGTGGGAGAACACGACTGCGTCCTCGCCGGGGGGCAGGCGCCGCAGGTCGGGCACCCCCACCTCGACCACGAAGCAGCCGCCGGGCTCGAGGTGGGCGGCGGCGTTGGCGAAGCACGCCACCTGCCGGTCCTGGGTCGCCAGGTTCCCGATCGTGTTGTACACCAGGTACACGAGCCGGAAGGCGCCCTCGACCCGGGTCGTGGCCATGTCGCCGATGGTCACCGCGATGCGCTGCGCACCGTCCTTGGCTCGGAGCTGCTCGGCCATGGCGGTGGAGAGCTCGATGCCCGACACGGGCACCCCGCGGGCCGCGAGCGGCAGGGCGACCCGGCCCGTGCCGACGGCGAGCTCGAGGGCAGCACCGTCATCGGCGAGCCCTTCCAGCACGTCGACCGTCGGACCGAGCACGTCGGCGTCGAACATCGAGCCCGCCGTCTCGTCGTAGCGGGCGGCGATGTCAGCGAAGTGGTCCTCGGGCACGCCCGAACACTCGCATCGTCGGGTCGTCGAGACCAGCGAGTTCATCACCGCTCCGGCCGTGGACGGAGCATGCTTGCTTCTTCCTGGCCGCCCGGTCCTACCCGCAGTTGCTGGTTGATGAAGGTGACCGATGCGCGGATCAGCTCCGTGGGCCAGTCGTCGTGATCACCCTCACAGAACACCAGCCGCTTGCGGCGCCCCGGGATCGCGTCGAACACGGCCTGGGTGCCCTCGGTCGAGAAGACCTCG
>NZ_DATLXO010000090.1:0-7737 GCF_035575815.1 Iamia sp. | reverse complement strand
CCCTCGATGCTGCCGTGGCTGCTCGCCGTGAGCATCGGTGTCGTCGCCGCCGCCGCGCTGCTCCTCGCCTCGGGGATGGTTTCATGAGTCGCGGCGCTCAGAGCTCGAAGCCGGCGAGCCCGTCGGGAAGGCCGGGGCAGGCACCGGCGCGAAACGCCCGCCTTCGGAGCGGTGGCGAGGGATTCAGCGTGGCGCGGCGGCCATGAGCTTGGACCAGAAGAGCGAGCTGAAGTCTGAGCTGCCGAGCTCGTCGTTGGATCCGCCGGCGTCGCCGAGACGGGCCACCACCAGGTCGGTGCTGCGACTCACGTAGATCTTCTGGTCCCCCTTGCCTTGGGCGGCGACGAGGTCCACGGGGGCGCCGGTGCATGATCGTGACCCGGAGAACGCGGGCCACGATGCTCGGTGAATAGGGTCCTCCGAGATGGCCCACTCCTCCTGGACACCGTGCGAAGGCGCGATCCACCTCGCCCCCAGCCTCCTTGCCTCCGACTTCGCCGACCTGGCCGGCGCCGTCCGCGACCTGGAGGGCAGCGGCGCCGAGCGGCTCCACGTCGACGTGATGGACGGCGTGTTCGTCCCCAACTTCACCTTCGGCACCGACACCGTCCGCGCCCTGAGAAGGCTGACCGACCTGCCGCTCGAGCTGCACCTCATGATCGTCGAGCCCGAACGCCACGTCGAGATGTTCGCCGCGGCGGGCGCCGACGCCATCACGGTCCACTGCGAGGTCTCCCCGCACCTGCACCGCACCGTGACCCAGATCCGTGAGCTCGATTGCCGAGCCGGCGCCGCCATCAACCCCAGCACGCCGGCCGCCTGCCTCGACGAGGTGCTCGAGTGCATCGACCTGGCGCTGGTCATGACCATCAACCCCGGGTGGGGTGGGCAGAAGCTCATCCCCCGCACGCTTCAGAAGGTGGAGCAGGTGCGCGCCGAGATCGAGCGCCAGGGTCTTCCCACCGAGGTCGAGGTGGACGGGGGCGTCGACGCCAGCAACGCTCGCCGCTGCGTCGATGCCGGCGCCAACGTGCTGGTGGCCGGATCCGCGGTGTTCAACCACGCTGACGGCCCCGCCGCCGGTGGGCAGGCCGTCCTCGCCGCGGCCGGAGCCGCGCCGCCCGCCTCCTGATGACGCCGCGCTCACACCCTCTCGGAGGAGCTGGGCGTTGACACACCGAACTCGGAGTGCGATTGTCCGAGTATGGCGATGGGCCAAGGCGTCGAGTGGGCCGTCCACACGTGCGTCCTGTTGGCCGCCGTCCCGCCCGACCGGGGCATGGCGGCCGCCAAGCTGGCTGAGTTCCACGACCTCCCCCCCGCCTACCTGGCCAAGCAGCTCCAGGGGCTCGCCGCCGCCGGGATCGTGAGGTCGGTGCCGGGCCGGCGGGGCGGCTACCGGCTCGCCCACCCGGCCGCCGAGGTGACGGTGCTCGACGTCGTGCGGGCCGTGGAGGGATCGGCACCCGCGTTCCGCTGCACCGAGATCCGCCAGCAGGGACCCGCCGCCGTCGGTCGGGCCCACTACCGCCAGCCGTGCGGCATCGCGCGGGTCATGTGGGACGCCGAGGCCGCGTGGCGCGAGGTGCTCGCGGCCACGACCGTGCAGGACCTCCTCGTCGAGGTCGCGACGACCGCGGCGCCGGTCGCCATCCGCCGAACCACCGACTTCCTCCAGGAGGCAGCCCGATGAAGGTGTTCGTCGCCGGCGCCACGGGCGTCATCGGGACGCGGGCGGTCGCCCTGCTGGTCGAGGCCGGCCACGTCGTCACCGCGGTGGCCCGGTCCGGGGAGAAGGCCGAGCTCGTGCGCGAGCTCGGGGCTACCCCCGCCCGGGTGTCCCTGTTCGACAGGGAGGGTCTCGTTGCCGCCGTCGGGGGTCACGATGCGGTCGTCAACCTCGCCACCCACATCCCGTCCCTCGCCGACGGGGCGCGACCGGGCGCGTGGAAGGAGAACGACCGCATACGCACCGAGGGCGCCGCCAACCTCGTCGACGCCGCCCTCGCCGCCGGTGCTCGCCGGTACGTGCAGGAGTCGATCACCTTCACCTACCCCGACTCCGGCGAGGCCTGGATCGACGCCGAGACGACACCCATCGAGCCGACCTCGGCGATCGCTTCGGTGGCCGCCGCCGAGGCGACGGCGGCCCGGTTCGGGGACTCGGTCGTCCTGCGCATCGCCATGATCTACGCCCCGGACTCGTCCCACACGCGAGACATGGTCGCTGCCGGTCGCAAGGGCATCGGGCCCGTAGCCGGGGCGCCCGATGCCTACCAGTCGATGGTCCATGCCGACGATGCCGCCGCCGCGGTGGTCGCAGCCCTCGACGCCCCGGCCGGGACCTACGACATCGTCGACGACGAACCGATGACCAAGCGAGACGTCGCCGCAGCGTTCGGCGCCAGGGTCCGGCTACCGGGCGCGGCGGCCCGACTCGGCGGCAACAAGGTGGAGGCCCTGACCCGCAGCCAACGGGTGTCGAACCGACGCTTCAAGGAGGCGACCGGCTGGGCGCCGAGGAACCCGACCCTGCGCGACGGCCTCCCCGGCGTCATGGCCGCTCTCGGGCGCCCGCCTCACCGCACCGTGCCCGAGCGCCTGGTGCGCCCCGTCCTGTTCGTGCTGGCGGCCTCTGCGCTCCAGCTGGGCGTGTGGATCGTGATCAGCCCTCGATCGTTCTACGACGACTTCCCCGGCCTCGGACGCCGGTGGGTGTCGGTCGACGGACCGTACAACGAGCACCTGCTGCGTGACTTCGGCCAGAGCCAGCTGGCCCTCGCCGCGGTCCTGCTCGCCGCCCTCGTCCGCCCGGATCGGTACCTCGTGCGCACCGCCGCCCTGGCGTCGTTGCTGTTCAGCGTGCCGCACCTCGCCTACCACGCGAGCCACCTCGACGCCTACGACACCTCAGACCAGGTCGCAAACATCGTGCTGCTCGGCCTGGCCGTGGCGCTCCCGGCCATCCTCGTGCTCGGGACGACCCGAACCCCGCCCGCCGAGCCCGACGAGCGGCGCCACCCGCGATATGGGAACGATTCTCATATTGCGCTAGGGTGAGGGGGATGGACCTCGCCTCCGCCCACGTCCTCGACTGCCAGGGACGCATCACCCACACGCTGACCCTGGAGGTCGACGGCACCGTGAGCATCCGCTTCCACGCCGGGGGGCGGGTCGCTCGGGTCGACCCTCACACCCGGGCCGTGCTCACCCCCGGGATGGCGGTGCCCGAGCCCCTGCTGGTCGAGGCCGCCGCCCTGCGACCGTGAGCGCTGCCCCCTCCCCGCGCCACGCGGCGCCCCACGTGATGTCGGCGCGGACCCGGGGGGCCGCGGGTGGTCTCAGGAGCCGCCGGGAACGTCGCGACCGCGGCGCGCCGGGTGTCGGACCGCCCGCAGGTCGGCGGTGAGCTCGTCGACGGTCATGGCCGTGAGCCGAGCCACGAGTGGATCATCTCCGGCGGCGCCCGAAAGGGTGCGGCCATCGCCGGCGATGAGGTAGCGGCCCTGGGCGTTGACGATGACGTAGGCACCGACCTCCGGGTCGGTCCCGTCGAGCACGAACCAGATCCCGTCGTCACCCACCTGGGAGGGAGCGGCGCCGTCGACGACCAACGGGGCGCCGTCCTCCAGCCACCCCTCCTCCTCCAGCAGCAGCGTGGCCGACGAGGGGGCGACGCCGGCCATCACCTCGGTCACCCGCAGGGTCACCAGTCGGGATTGGATGCGGGTACCTCCGGCGCCGTCGCCGAACCAACGGCCCCGCTCGGTGGCGACCACCTCGGCCCGAACCACAGCATCGGAGGCCGCGGCCAGCTCCTCGAGCGAGGCGAAGCGGGGCGCGTCCGAAGCCACCTCGACCGCAGGGGGCCCCTCGGCGGTCGCCGAGCCCGACCCCGCCGGTCCCGACATCGCCGGTTCGGACGCCGGTTCGCGGGTCACCACGACCAGCAGCGCCGTCACGCCCACGACGACGAGCAACGGCAGGGCCACGGTCCACCGTGAGCGCGAGGCGTCAGCGGCGGGGTCCTCGGCGACGCGGGTCACGGGTTTCACGGGCTCAGGAGTCGCCGTCGGAGTCGCTGAAGCTGATGGTGACGCCGAGCTGGCTGGCGGCCTCGGTGGAGAGCACCACCCTGAGCTCGGCCACGGCATCGGCCGCGGTCTGGACATCCTCCGGCCGGTCGAAGGACTCAGCCACCGCATCGGGCAGCGCGTCGAGGGCGGCCACGGCATCGGCGGTCGCGCTCTGCAGCCGCTCGGCGGTCTCCGGCGAGCGGGCCGTCACCAGGGCGACGAGCCCCTCCTCATCCCGGCCGATCACGAGAGCGATGCCCTCGAGCAGTGACCGGCGACCGGCCAGGGCGAACGCGGCGGGCCCGTCGATGCGAGACTCGGCCAGGTCGGAGACCGAGTCGGCCGCGGCCAGGTCGCGCAGACCCTTCTCGTCGAGCTCCCGGACGCGGTTGGTGACCTCGTTCACCAGCTGGTTCACCGTGTCCTGCGGGGCGCCGTCCATGCCGGCGACGAAGGTGTCGCGAGATGGACCGGACCAGTCGGCCCGGACCTCCTCAGCGGCGTCGAGCGAGAGGGTGAGCGCCGAGGTCAGGTACTCGCACCGGCGGGCTCCCTCGGTGGTGGCCAGGGCGTCGGACCCCTCGCCGAACAGGGCGGTCTCGGCCGCGTACAGGCCGCGCACGGCGGCCCCCTCATCGTCGACCGCGTCGGGGGTCGACGGGATCCGCGCCGGCCAGCAGCTCGTCGATCGCCTCCGGTCGGGCGTCGAAGCCCACCGCGCTCATGAGGCGGCGTTCCATGGCCGGACCGACGGCACCGGCGCGGGTCCGCTGCCAGCTCGTCAGCGCCGTGCGCCACCCCTCACGGGCATCCTCGAGTCCGGTGGCAGCGGGCTCCCCGCACAGAGCGTCGACGGTGGTGGTGAGATCGGCGAGGTCGGCGACGAGGGCCTCGTAGGCCGGGACGATGACATCATCGGCGATCGTGGCCAGGACCGCCTCATCATCCACCGCGGACACCGACTCCTCGGTGCCCGGGGCGTCCGTTGCGGAGTCGTCCCCGCCGGAGCAGGCTCCGAGTACCGGCGCGACTGCGAGCAGCAGGGCGAAGAGGCGCCGGCGAGGGGGACCGCCGGGCCGGCGAGGGCGATCGATCACAGCGACTCCAAGAAGGTGAGGATCTGCTCGCGGTCGCGGGCGGAGAGCTCGATGAAGCGGGTACGGGACCGATCGGCCTCGCCACCGTGCCAGAGCACGGCCTCCTCCAGGTTGCGGGCCCGGCCGTCGTGGAGGAAGCGGGTGTGGCGGTTCACGGTCTCGACCAGGCCCACCCCCCACAGGGGCGGGGTGCGCCACTCGCGCCCCGACGCGTCGCCGATGGGCCGGTCGTCGGCCAGGCCCGGGCCCATGTCGTGGAGCAGCAGGTCGGTGTAGGGGCGGATGACCTGCTCGGAGAGGGGGGCCACGTCCGACGGTCCGGTGCGGAGCTCCGGTGTGTGACACGACGCACACCCGGTCTCACCGAAGAGCTCCTGGCCCGAACGGGTGGCACGGTCGGCCACATCACGGCGGGCCGGCACGGCCAGGGTCCGGGCGTAGAACGTGACCTGGTCGAGCTTCTCATCGTCGATCTCGGGTTCACCGCCGTTGGGCTGGGCGCGGCACTCGGGCTGGGCGGCGGTGCAGGGATCGTCGGGATGCGCCGACGAGGTGACACCGATGTCGTTGGCGAACGCCTCGGCGTTCTGGGCCCGCACGGTGGGGATCGAGGCCTTCCACCCGAAGCGCCCGAGGATCCGTTCACCCGTGTCGGGATCGGTGACCAGGTTGGCCCGGCCCGAGACGCCGTCACCGTCGGAGTCGTCGGGGTCCTCGGCGGCGATCACAGCCTCCGCGGGCACGGCCTCGAGGAGCCCGACGCCGATGATGGCCGGCGCCACGCGCGGCGAGATCATCACGTCATCGCCGAGCGGAGTGCCGTCGGCCCCTCGCAGCTCGTAGTCGGGCACGGCGAGCGACCAGGGCGTCCCATCTGCGTAGGCGCCGGGCTCCTCGGTGGTGGTGATGACCACGGTCCCCTCCGGTTCGACGCCACGGACGGAGCGGTCCTGGAGCTGATCGCCGTAGAGGGGGTGGGGGCCCAGCTCACCATCGGCGCCGACCACGCTGAGGCGCACCAGCAGGCCCCGCTCGGGGTCATCGACGCTCTCGGGGGGCCGGCCCCGACCGTCTTTGAAGTGGCACGACGAGCACGACTGCGCGTTGAAGATCGGCCCGAGGCCGTCGCGCCCGTCGGTCGATGCGGGCGCCGTCACCCAGTTCTGGTTGAAGAAGCTGTTGCCCACCGCGAACGTGCGCCGATCCTCGCCCTCCAGCCCGGGCAGGGGCTGGGCGAAGGCTCCCGCGCCGGCCACGAAGACGGTTCCCTCACCGCCCTGGCGCTCGAGCTGCCCGTCGGTGGGCGCCGCGGGGCCCGGATCGTTCCCCTCGGGCCTCGCCTCGCCGCCTCCGTCGACACCGGAGCAGCTCGCAACCACCAGGGCGAGGACCCCGACCACGGCGACCGCCCGCCGCCACCGTCCCCTCGCGGGGCCGGGGCGGTGGCGGGTCGTCGGGTCCACCCTCAGGTGGCGGCCGAACCCTCTGAGCCGAAGCGCTCGGGCGTCGATCACGGACCAGGTCGCTCAGATCTCGATGCTGATGTCGTAGCCCAGGGCCGAGGCCAGCTCGGCCACGGCGTCGCCCTGGGCCTGGAGGTCCTCGATCAGCGTCAGCAGGGCGGCGCGATCCTCATCCTCGTCGTCGCCCGCGATCAGCTGGTCGAAGGGGCCGGGCAGCGCCTCGGCGGCGGCCACGTTGGCCTCCAGCTGGTCGCGCAGCTCGGCGTCGAGATCGGCGTCCGGCGGCCACCACGTCGGAGAGCGACGTTCCGTCGACCCCGTCGTACTCGGCGGTGTACGCGAGCTCGATGCCCCTGGCGTTGGCGACGATGTCGGACAGCGTGTTGTCCGAGAAGCACGAGTGCTCATCCTCGTCGTCCTTGGTCTCATACGGCACGGCCATGCGCTCACCGGCCAGCTCGCCCGCCGACAGCGCCCCCATCCCCCGGAGGATGTTGGAGAGGGCCACGCCCGGGTCGGCCAGGAACGTTTCGCGGTACTCCCCACCCTCGGTGTCCCACTGGTCGCGCACCGACGTCAGGTCGTCGACGAGCAGCTGGGCGAGCAGGGTGAGGTAGGTGCCGCGACGGTCCGCGTTCTCGGCGGTGGTGTAGTCGGTGACCGGGCGCTCACCGGGCCCCTCCTCGCTGAGGTCTTGGCCCCAGAGCAGGAACTCGATGGCGTGCCAGCCGGTGGAGATGTTGGTCTCGCCGCCCGCCTCGTTCGCCTCCACCAGCACCTCGGTGGTGATCTCGGGCACGCCTTCGGTGTCGTTGACGATGCCGGCCGCCGGGTCGTCCTCCACGTAGTCGATGTAGGCCTCGTCGAGGGGCCAGGCGTTGATCTGACCCTCGGGTCCGTCGTCGGGGTCGTCGATCGGGCCGTCGTAGAACCGGAACACCTCCGTCGGGCCGTAGAGGTCGGCCAGTTCCAGTGGTCACTGCACGGTTGAGGCTGCAGCGTAGAGGCTGGCGGGGCTGTGGTAGGCGAGGCTGCGTCGGCGTTGGCCGTTGAGGATGGCCGCGACCCGGTCGACCTCGTCGGGGTCGAGCAGGTCGAGGC
>NZ_DATLXO010000089.1:0-2098 GCF_035575815.1 Iamia sp. | reverse complement strand
CGATAGGTCTCGGTGTGGCCGCCCTGGCGACCGAACCCCTTCACCTCGGTCACGGTGATCCCGACGACCCCCGCGGTCTTCAACGCCGACTTCACGTCGTCGAGCTTGAAGGGCTTGATGATGGCAGTGACCATCCTCATGTTCAGACCTCCGCCTTCTCGGTGGAACGGGTCGGGGCGGGGCCGAGGTCGGTGGCGCTGAGCCCGGCGAGGGAGTCACCGGCGTAGCCCGGCGAGCCGTGCTCGAGGACGTCGAGGCCCTCGATCTCCTCCTCGGGGGCCACCCGCAGGCCGACGGTGGCCTTGATCGCCATGAACAGCGCCCCGGCGGTGATCATCACGAAGGTGAACACGGCGATGACCATGATCGCCTGGGTGATCAGCTGGTCGAACCCGCCGCCGTAGAGCAGCCCCGCGTTGTCCCGGCCGAGGAACGCATCGTCCTTGGCCGCGAAGATGCCGATGGCCAGGGTGCCCCAGGCGCCACAGACGCCGTGGACCGAGATGGCGCCGACCGGGTCATCGACCTTGACGACCTTCTCGAAGAACTCGACGGCGAAGACGACTAGGACGCCGCCGACGGCGCCCACGACGATGCCGGACCAGTTGTAGAAGGCGCCGCACCCGGCGGTGATCGACACCAGGCCGGCCAGCACGCCGTTGCAGGTCATGCCCACATCCGGCTTGCCGCTGCGCAACCAGATCGTGGCCATGGCGGCGACGCCCCCGGCGCAGGCGGCGAGCAGGGTCACCACCGCGATGTCCATCACGACGAGGTCGGCCGCCAGCTCCGAACCTGGGTTGAACCCGAACCAGCCGATGAACAAGATGATCGTGCCCAGCACCACGAGGGCGATGTTGTGGCCGAGGATCGCCCGTGGCTTGCCGTCCCTGGTGTACTTCCCGATGCGAGGTCCGAGGACGAGCGCACCGGCGAGCGCCGCCCAGCCGCCCACGCCGTGGACGATGGTCGAGCCGGCGAAGTCGCTGAAGGGGGTGGACAGGGTCGAGAGCCAGCCGCCGCCCCAGGTCCAGCGCACCACGATCGGGTAGATGAGGGCGGTGATGACGAAGCTGTAGATGAAGTAGCTCTTGAACTTCGTCCGCTCGGCCATGGCCCCCGAGACGATCGTCGCCGCGGTGGCCGCGAACGCCACCTGGAAGAAGAAGTTCGTGTGGATGGTGAGCCCGCTCTGGTCGAAGTCGGCGCCGTTCAGGAACCACCCGCCCCAGCCGATCACGCCACCGAGCTGCTCGGGCCCGTACGCGATCGAGAAGCCGATAAGGAAGAAGGCCAGGACCCCCGCTGAGAGGTCCATCAGGTTCTTCATCATGATGTTGGCCACGTTCTTGGCCCGGGTGAGCCCGGCCTCGACGAGGGCGAACCCTGCCTGCATGAACAACACGAGCACGCCGGCGAGCATCACCCACAGGTTGTCGAGGATGTACTGGGTGCTCGGTTCGGCGGGAACCCCGGTGGCTGCGCCCGCAGGCGAGGCCACCAGGAGGGCGAGCCCGCCGCCCAGCGCCGCTCCGATCATCAATCTCCGTCTCACGTGTCCTCCGTGATGTGCTCGGGCACAGCGGTCTGCCGTGCGTCGAAGGCGACGGTAGAGGCGCGATGTTTCCGCCTCGCGTGCGTCGCGTTACTCCCGTCGAACGCTTTCCTGACGCCAACCTGACACCAGGCGCAGTGCCCGTCCCGGGGTCCCCGGGGAACGGTCGGCGCGACGAGCTGGAATGACCCGAAATTGCGTACATGAGTCGCGCCGAGCGCGACTCATGTACGCAATTTCGGCGGTTCCGGGGTGGGCCGGGGCTAGATCGCGTCGACCCCCGACTCGCCGGTGCGGATGCGTACGATCGCCTCGATCGGGGTCACCCACACCTTGCCGTCCCCGATCTTCCCGGTGGCCGCGGCGTCCACGATGGCGTCGACCACCTTGTCCATCTCGACGTCGTCGATCACGACCTCGAGCTTGACCTTGGGCACGAAGTCGATCTGGTACTCCGTGCCCCGATAGGTCTCGGTGTGGCCGCCCTGGCGACCGAACCCCTTCACCTCGGTCACGGTGATCCCGACGACCCCCGCGGTCTTC
>NZ_DATLXO010000088.1:0-77220 GCF_035575815.1 Iamia sp. | reverse complement strand
CGGGCCGCCTCGCGGCCCTGCGGTGCGCCGGGCGCGGGCGCCGGGGCGCTCGACGGGCCGGTTGCGTCCGAGGGAGCGGAAGGTGCCGTCGGGAGCTCCGGCCCGTCGCCGCCGGTCGGAGCGGCCGGGCTCGCCGGGCTCGCACCACGCTCGAGGCGTTCGAGGCGGGCGACGAGGTCGTCGAGGGCCGCACCCCCGCCCTCACCCGACGAGGCCGACGCCGTGCGGGTCAGCCGCACGAGCGCCACCTCGAGGGGGATGCGGGGGTCGGGCGCCTGGCGCATGGCCAGCAGCGCCTCGCCCACCTCCTCCAGGGCTCGGGTCACCGATCGGTCGGTGACCCGCTCGGCCCACCCGGCGACCCGGGCGAGGGCTGCGTCGGAGAGGTGACCCAGCGGTCCGCCCATGCGGTGCAGGAACACGTCGCGCAGGTGGGCGAGCAGCGCCTCGCCCAGCACGCGAGGGTCGCGTCCGGCGATGGTGGCGGTGGCGACGGCGGAGAGGGCCGCCGAGGTATCGACCGCCACCACGGCATCGGCCAAGGCCTCGGCGTGGTCGCCGTCGGTGCTGACCCCGCCGGCCGCAGCCTGGTCAAGGGCGGAGAGGGTGTCGCGGGCCGAGCCGCCGCCGGCGCGCAGCACGTGCTCGATGGCTGCGTCGTCCACGTCGAGCCCGGCGTCGTCGATGACCCAGCGGACGTGGTCGGCCAGCTCGTCGGCGGGCAGCAGGTGGAACTCGAAGTGCTGCGTGCGGCTCCGGATGGTGGGCAGCACCTTCTGGGGGTCGGTGGTGGCCAGTACGAACACGACGTGGTCGGGTGGCTCTTCCAGCGTCTTCAACAGGGCGTTGGACGCCCCGGTCGAGAGCATGTGGACCTCGTCGAGGATGTACACCTTGGTGCGCCCCGGGCTGCCGAGGGCGACGCTCTCGATGAGCGACCGCACGTCGTCGACCTTGCTCTTGCTGGCGGCGTCGAGCTCCTGGAGGTCATAGGAGGTGCCGGCCTGCATCGCCACGCAGGCCTCGCAGACCCCGCACGGCTCGCCGCCTGAGAGGTTCTCGCAGTTCAAGGCCTTGGCCAGGATGCGGGCGGTGGAGGTCTTGCCCGTGCCACGGGGTCCGCTGAAGAGGTAGGCGTGGCCCACCCGGCTCTCGGCCACCGCCGTGCGCAGGGCGCTGACGACGTGGTCCTGCCCGCGCACCTCGGCGAACCGCTGGGGTCGGTAGCGGCGGTAGAGAGACTGGTGGGCCATCGCCGGCGATGCTATCGACCGTCGCCGGACTCCCGTCCCGGCACCGGGACACCTCGGCCTGGGCTCATGCCGCGGGGCTGGTGAGGGTCGACCCGGTCGAGCGGGCCACCGTCGTCATCGACCCGACCCAACGCTTCGACAGGCGGCGGACGGGCTGCTCGACGAGCACGTAGCTGAGGGCGGCCATCACCAGCGAGAGCCCGAGGGTGGCCAGCAAGAGGGGGACGTGGGTGCCGGTGCGGCCCTGGAACCCGAGCACGCGGTCGAGCACGCTCAGCACGGCCACGTGCCAGAGGTAGAGCCCGTAGGAGAGCTCGCCCAGCCAGCGCAGCGCCACGCCGCCGAGGACCCGGTGGTAGCGCGACGTGTCGTCTGGGCGCAGGACGGCCGGCAGCACGACGACGACGACGAACGTGATCGACAGGAAGCTGTACCAGGCCGCACCCTCGGTCGACGCCACCCCGACGAGGCCCAGGGGCAACCCCACCTGGGTGATCAGCCAGTAGAGAGCGAGGGCGGCGGCGACGCAGATCCACGGGCGACGGGCCAGGGCGATCAGGGTCGGGTAGGGCGCCTCGCGGTTGAAGGCCCAGGCGAAGGCACCGCCGATGAGGAGCGCGGCGATCACGACCGGCGTCGCCGAGGCCACCGCCGCGGCCCAGTCACCATCGCGGGCGACGCCGCTGGCGATGGTCACCACCACCAGTGCGGCGGGAAGCCCACAGAGCACGATGCCCTGCACCCGCCGTCGGGCGGCGACGGTGCTCCCGCGCCCGGCCAGCAGGTACATCCCCGCCACGAGCACCGGCGCCACGACGTAGAAGACCATGTCGACCGCGAGGGATCAGGCCACGAACAACCCTCGGGGGAAGTACCCGTCACGCAACAAGTAGGTCAGGCTCAGCATCTGCGGCCACTCCTCAGCGCTGAACCGGTCGATGCCGAAGATCACGACGGCGCAGATCAGGATGAACCAGTAGGTCGGGTACACGCGGATCGACCGCTGGGCCACGAAGCGGAGGATCGGGGGCCGGGGCCGGCCCTCCTGGTGGGTGCGCAGGGGGGCGGAGGATCAAGTAGCCCGACATCCAGAAGAACATGACCAGCCCGGTGAGGCCCGTCGGCGTCAGCCACTCGCCCACCCAACCGGGCCGCGACGACAAGGTGGTGACGGAGCCGACGTGGGTCGCGACCACGGCGACGGCGGCCAGGCCCCGCAGCCCGGCGAGGGCGGGCAGGCCGTGGCGCGGGGGGCGGGGGATGCGCAAGCCGGCGACAGTGCGGGACAGGCGCGGCGCAGGCCGGGCCACCGGGGGCTCCGGCGCCGCTCCGGCGTGCTCCGCGTCCACCACCGTCGGCCTCCCGCACCTGTGGCCCGGTCGGACGGGCTCGAAGGACCCGTCCCCGCAGGTGGCGGCCAGGTGATCTGCGGCACACCGCACAGTCCGCTGAGAGCTGCTGCCTTCCGGCCCTGACTCGGTTCACGGCGTGCAGTTGCACAGGACCCGGCCGCCCCTGCGAGGACGGGCGAGGCCGTCAGGGTAGCGCCTGGTCGCACGGACGTCACCGCCGCCCCATCCGCTGGCCCCGGCCCCAGGGTCGCGGCCTATCCTGGCGGTGCATTCCGTCCCTCGGGACGTGGAGGGGTGCGAGAGCGGCCGAATCGGCACGCTTGGAAAGCGTGTGTGGGGAAACTCACCGTGGGTTCGAATCCCACCCTCTCCGCTGACATCTGGACCCGCCGCGGCCGGGATCGGTCCCTACCCCCGCACGACGGCGGGGGGCTCGGTGTCTGCCTCGATGGGAACGGTCAGCTGTCGTCCTGGAGGAGGGTCGGCGGCCCACCCGGCGAACCAATGAGTAGGCCTGGGACCTCACGGTGGTCGCAGGGGAGCTCATCATCTCCGAGGCGACCAAGCTTGTCGAACGCGGTGGCGATGTCGAAGGCGTCCACGGCTCGCTCGTCCTCGCCCGGAGCTGGACAGTCCGCCCGGCCATTGCGCCCTCGGCGATCATCGTGGTCGAGGATGCGGGCAGCGGACAGGACGAACCGCTGCCGCTGACGGGTGATCGTCGCACACCTTGACAAGTGGGTCTATGGTGCCTGACGTCACTGCTGAGGGCGGACCGGCAGTACCCCCCGCAACCCCGCTCCAAACGCCACGGGAGGCATCCATGAGGAGCCGTGTCATCCACCTCACGGTCGCGGCCACGCGACCCTTGCGACCACGGTGGTGGCGTCCTCGCCCCCTGCGGGTGCGGTGCCATCGAGCCGGGCGGCCGACGGACTGAGCGCCACCCCGCTCGCCCCGAGCGACCGGGTCCAGGGGTCCAAGGCGCCCGCGAGCCGCGTGGCCGAGAGCGACGCCGACCTGCTGGCCCGCACCGACACCACCCCGGTGCCGGTGATGGTGAAGCTCGACTACGACGCCATCGCCAGCTACTCCGGCGGCGTCCGCGACATCCCCGCCACGAGCCCCAGCACGACCGGGCGCTCCCTCACCACCAGGGCGGCGACCGAGAGCCGCTACGCCCTCGAGGTCGCGCGGCGCGAGACCGCGATCACCGACGCCATCGCCGCCACGGTGCCCGAGGCCCGCATCGGCCGCAGCCTCCGCGTCGTCTACGGCGGGGTCACTGCCACGGTGCCCGCCAACCGGGCCCGCGACCTCCTGTCGGTGCCCGGCGTCGTCGCCGTCCACGCCGATGAGCTGCGCCAGCTCCTGACCGACTCGAGCAACGAGTTCATCGGCTCGCCGGCGGTCTGGGACGAGGTCGGCGGTCGGGCCACCGCCGGTGAGGGCATCCTCTTCGGCAGCCTTGACAGCGGGCTGTGGCCCGAGCACCCGTCGTTCGCCGACAACCCCGACCTGCCGGCGGCGCCCCCGCGCCCCGACGGCAACGCCCTCGAGTGCGACTACGGCGACAACCCGCTCACCGAGGCCGTCGACGTCCACGAGTGCGGCAACAAGCTCGTCGGGGGTCGGGCCTTCATCGACCAGTACCTCGCCCAGGCCGGCCTGCCCGAGGAGACCTACCCGGACTCGGCCCGCGACAGCAACGGCCACGGCACCCACACCGCGACCACCTCCGCCGGTGGCGTGGTCGACGAGGCCGAGGTGTTCGGCATCGACCGGGGCCCGATCTCCGGCGTCGCGCCGGGCGCCTCGGTGATGGGTTACAAGGTCTGCGGTGCCCTCGGCTGCTACACGTCGGACACGACCGCGGCGGTCGAGGCCGCCATCCTCGACGGCGTCGACGTCATCAACTACTCGATCTCCGGTGGGGTCGACCCCTTCGCCGACCCCACCGAGCTGGCCTTCCTCGACGCCTACGCGGCCGGCATCTACGTGGCGACCTCGGCCGGCAACTCGGGGCCGACCGCCGCCACCGCCAACCACCTCTCGCCCTGGGTCACCTCCGTGGCGGCCTCGACCCAGACCCGCGAGTTCGGCTCGACGCTGACCCTCACAGCCGACGGCGGCGCCACCTTCACCGCCGAGGGCGTCTCGATCGGGTCGGGCCTAACCGGGGACGCACCCGTCGAGCTGGCCACCGAGGTCGAGGGCTACACCGACGTCCAGTGCGCCACCGAGCCCCCGAGCGACACCACCTTCGAGGGCCTGATCGTCGGCTGCGAGCGCGGCAACCCTGCCGGGCGCGTGGCCTCGGGGTACAACGCCTTCCTCGGCGGGGCCGCCGGCGTCGTGCTCTACAACCCGACCCTCGCGGATGTCGAGACCGACAACCACTGGCTGCCGGTCGTGCACCTCGCCGACGGCACCGAGTTCACCGCCTTCATGGCGGCCAACGACGAGGTCACCGGGTCGTTCACCGCCGGCGAGCCCCGCGACGGGGCGGGCGACGTCATGGCCAACTTCTCTTCGCGCGGCCCCGCCGGCGCCTTCGTCAAGCCCGACATCACCGCCCCCGGCGTGCAGATCCTCGCCGGCCACACGCCCACGCCCGAGAGCATCGTCGTGGGCCCTCCCGGTGAGTACTTCCAGGCCATCGCGGGCACGTCGATGTCGGCGCCGCACGTGGCCGGCTCGGGCATCTTGCTGCTCGCCGATCACCCCGAGTGGACCCCCGGGCAGGTGCGGTCCGCCCTGATGACCACCTCCACCACCGACGTGGTCAAGGAGGACCTCGAGACCCCGGCCGACCCGTTCGACATGGGCGCCGGTCGCATCGACCTGGCCGCCGCCAAAGACCCTGGCCTCACGCTCGACGAGACGGCGCGCGACTTCCTGGACCTCACGAACGACCCCACCACGTCGATCGACCTGAACCTCCCGTCGCTCAACGCACCGCTGATGCCGGGCCGGGTGACCACCACCCGCACGGTGACCAACGTGAGCGCCAGCACCGCGACCTACGCGGTGTCGACCTCCGCTGGGGACGGCAGCGCGATCGACGTGAGCCCGAGCCGCTTCACCATCCCCGCCGGCGCCTCGAAGGCGCTGACGATCACCATCCAGTCGGCGAACACCGACGGCCAGGAGTTCGGTGAGATCCGCCTCCGCGCCAACGGCCGCGCACCGCTGCACCTGCCCGTGGCCTTCGCCCCTCGTCAGGGCGGCGCCACCGTCACCAGCGACTGCGATCCCGCCGACGTCGAGGTCGGCGCGACGAGCGCCTGCACCGTCACCGCCACCAACGACGGCTTCGGCCCGACCACCGTCGGCGGCACGACGACGGTCAACGACCGCCTGCGGGTGGCCACGGCCGGCGCACCGGCTGAGGTCACCGACAACCGCACCGCCACCCTGCCCCCCACCGAGCTGTCGGGCCGAGAGCCCGGCACCCCCAGCCTCGAGCCGCTCGGCGTCGCGGGGTACCTGCCCCTCGACTCCTTCGGCGTGGCACCCAACCCGGTCGGCGACGAGGAGGCTCTCGACTTCGACCTCGCCGAGCCGTTCCTCTACAACGGCATCCCGTACGACCGGATCGGTGTCACCACCAACGGTTACCTGATCGCGGGCGGGAGCGCCGGGAGCACCGACATCGTCTGCTGCCCGCCCCAGGTCCTGCCCGACATCGCCCCGCCCAACAACGTGATCGCCCCGTTCTGGAGCGACCTCACCGGCGAGGGCGCCCCCGGCATCGTCGTGGCCACGCTCACCGACGACGAGACCGGCGACTCGTGGGCGGTCATCGAGTGGCAGCTCAACGCCTTCGGCACCGACGAGCGCAAGACGTTCCAGGTGTGGCTCGGCATGAACGCCGCGCAGGACGTCGAGCTCACCTATCCGTCCGATGACCTCCCGGACCTCACGGGTCTCAGTGAGGACCTTGTGATCGGGGCCGAGAACGAGAACGGCACCGGCGGTGAGTCGCGGGTTCAGACCCCGCCAACTGTCCCCGACGGGGAGGAGTCGGCCGACCTCGCGGTCGTCAGCACCGACCCGACGCCCGGCGACTCGCTCAGCTACACCGTCGAGGTCACCGGCTACGCCGGCGGGCCGGGGGAGGTCCGCACCGAGCTCGCCGCCACGGGCGTCCCGGGGACCACGGTGGTCACCTCGCCGGTCGCCGTCATCGGCCCCGCCCTGGGGGAGGTCGAGGCGTTCGTCGAGCGGGCCTACCAGGACCTCGCCGGGCGCCGAGCCGATCCGGGCGGGCTGGCGTACTGGTCCGACCGGATCCGCGCCGGCACCATCACCCGGGCCGGCTTCGCCCTCCGGCTGGCGCGAGGCGACCACTGGCTGGGCGAGGTGGTCGACGAGCGCTACCGCCAGATCGTCGGCTTCGACCCCGACCCCGACGGGCGGGCCTTCTGGATCTCCCACCTCCGGGCGGGCGGGTCCGAGCGGCTGCTCGCGGCCCAGCTGGTGGGCTCCCCGGCGTTCTTCGACCGGGCCAACCGCGAGGTGCCGGCCTTCGTCGATGAGACGTTCCTGGCCCTGATCGGGCGGTTGCCTGAGCCAGCCGGCCGCGACTACTGGATCGGCCGGGTCGACGACGGCCTTTCGCGGTCCCGCGTCGGCTCGATCATCTTCTCGCTCCGAGAGGTGCGCGAGCGCCGGGCCCGGGACCTCTCAGTGTTGCTGCTGCGCCGGCCGCCGAGCGGCGGGGAGCTCTCCTCCTGGGCGGCCCAGCTGCGCACCGGCACCGACCTGAACCTCACCGCCACGATCGTCGGCAGCGACGCCTACTTCGATGGCGGCGGCTGACCACCGGACCTCGGCGGCTCCGGGACGTCGATCCCGGGGCCGTCGGCGACGGGCCTCGACGGGACGATGCCGGCGTCAGCCGCGGTCGCGGGTGACGGCGTGGCGCAGGGCGGGGACGAGGGCGATGGCGCACTCCTCGAGGGCCAGCTGCTCCTGGTCGCGGATCAACGTGGCCCGGAACGGACCCGCGTAGGCCAGGCCGAGGGCGCTGAACACGAGGCCCAAGGGGTAGAGCGCAGGGGTACCGGTGAGGACGTAGGCGACGAACCCCGCCAGGGCCGCCACCTCGGCCGCCGCCACCCGGCCCAGGAAGCGGCTCCGCCACGACCCGGCCAGGACCAGCTCGTCGGAGCAGTCGAGCCGCAGCGGCAGGAAGCGGACCGCGAGCAGCCCCAGCACGCCGACCCCGGCGACAGCGGCCGCCGCGACCCACGGCGACACCGAGCCGTCGGCCCGATCGGCGTCGGCGGCGAGCACCCCCACCACCACGCCCACCACCAGCAGGCCCGAGCAGACGGCGAGGAAGGTCATCCGCAGTGCGACCAGCCCGTCCGGGCGGCCGTCGCGGTGCCCGGGTCGCCACCCCGGGTCGTCGCCGAGGCGGAACGGGTCCTTGGGGTCGTCATCCTGCGCCGGCACGAGGGGATCTTGGCCGGTGTGGCCCGGTGCAGTCGATCCCGGGCCGGGGGACAACCCCACCCTCGGGACAACCCCACCCTCGCGGCACCGGGGGACAGGATGGCCCCTCACCGGCCGTCTCCGTAGGTTGGGTGCGGTGACCTCTGTCGCTTCCTTCCCCGAACGGGTGAGCGCGCCGCGGCTGGTGCTGCGGGGACTGACGGCGCCGGTCGCCCCCCGCACGCTGGTGGCTCTGGTGCACGTCGTCGTCGACCTGTTCTCGGCCGTGGTGACCGCCACGCCTCTCATCGGGCTCGTCGTGGTCACCGTGTCGACGTTGCCGATCCTGCCGGTCTCCGCGGTCTCCCTGGCCGTGCTCCTGGCCGGGTCCCGGCTGGTCGGCCACGTCGAGCGCTTCCGGCTCGCGGCGCTGACGGGCGTGGAGATCACCAGCCCCCACCGGCGGCGTGACGGGCCGTGGCACCGGCGGGTGTTCGGCTGGCTGCGCTCGAGCGCCACATGGAAGGAGCTGGGCTACCACCTGGTGCACCTCCCGAAGGCGGTGATCTTCTTCGCCATCACCGTGGCCACCTGGGCGCTGGGCCTGGCCCTCACGCTCCTGCCGCTCTACATCTCGCGAGCCCCCTCCGAGCGCGCCGCCCTGGCATGGTGGGATGTCGCGCCGGGGACCGAGGCCCTCGCCGCCGGCCTGCTCGGACTGGTCGTGCTGTTCACCGCCCCGTGGGTGACCCGCGGACTCAGCCGCCTCTCCCTGGGGATGGCCGAAGGTCTCCTCGGTGGCGGCGAGGCCGACGTGCTGCGCCAGAGGGTCGACACCCTCGAGGCCAGCCGGGCCGACGTGGTCGACGCCGCCGAGGCCGAGCGCCGGCGCATCGAGCGCGACCTCCACGACGGCGCCCAGCAGCGCCTCGTCGCCCTCGCCATGGGCCTGGGGCTGGCCAAGGAGAAGATGGAGTCTGACCCCGACGCGGCCAAGGCCCTCGTCGAGGAGGCCCACCGTGAGGCCAAGAGCGCCCTGGTCGAGCTCCGCGACCTGACCCGGGGCCTGCACCCGCCCGTGCTCACGGACCGGGGCCTCCGAGCGGCGGTGGCCGGCCTCGCGTCCCGGGCCCCGGTGCCGGTCGACATCGATGTCCGCATCGAGCGCCGGGCACCGCCGTCGATCGAGGGCATCGCCTACTTCGTCATCTCCGAGACGCTCACCAACGTGGCGCGCCACAGCGGTGCCCATCGGGCCCGCGTGGTGGTGGCCGACACCGGCTCGTCGCTCGTCGTGGAGGTGAGCGACGACGGCATCGGTGGCGCCCACGCCGAGCGGGGCTCGGGCCTCCGCGGCCTCGCCGATCGGGCCCACGCCGTCGATGGCGCGTTCCGGGTCACCAGCCCCCCTGGCGGACCCACGACCGTGCGCGCCGAGCTGCCCCTGCCCGCCGCGACGCGGACCGCTCCCCCTCCTGCCCCCGAAGGAACGTCCTGATGCGCATCGTGATCGTCGAGGACTCGGTCCTGCTCCGCGAGGGCCTGATCCGCCTGCTCGTCGATGCCGGCGAGGAGGTCGTCGGCACCGCCGGCGACGCCGAGGAGGCCATGGTCGTCGTCGAGGCGGAGCAGCCCGACATCGTCGTGACCGACGTCCGGATGCCCCCGGATCACACCGACGAGGGTCTACGGGCCGCCATCGAGATCCGTCGTCGCTGGCCCGCCACCTCGGTCCTCGTGCTGTCGCAGTGGGTCGAGGAGCGCTACGCCACCGAGCTGCTCGCAGGCTCGACCGTCGGCGTCGGCTACCTGCTCAAGGACCGGGTGGCCGACGTGCGCGACTTCGTCGACGCCGTGCGCCGGGTGGGCGAGGGCGGCACCGCCCTCGACCCCGACGTCGTCTCCCAGCTGCTCGCCACGAGCCGGCACCGCAGCCCGCTCGAGGCTCTCACCCCCCGTGAGACCGAGGTGCTCAAGCTCATGGCCGAGGGCCGCAGCAACCGGGCCATCGCCCACGTGCTCGTCGTGTCCGACGGCGCCGTCGAGAAGCACGTGTCGAACATCTTCATGAAGCTCGATCTGCCCATCGCCGAGGTCGACCACCGCCGGGTGCTGGCCGTGCTCCGCTACCTGGAGGCGGCGCCGTGACCGCTCCAACCTCGGCAACGCCGACCAATCCGGCGCGACCGCTCACTCCGGCGCGCGCCGGTCGTCACCCGGTGGTGCGGCGCCTGGTCCTGGGCCTCGGCGGGATCCTGACCGTGATCGTCATCGGACTCGCCGCCGTGTCGGGCGCCAGTCTCCTCGTCCGCGGCACCGAGGACGCCACCCGCACGCTCGAGGGCCGCGTCGAGCGGGTCGTCGTCCGGGTCGACGGATCGGTGACCGTCGAGGGCGGCGGGCCCACCGACCGCGCCGACGTCGTACGACGGTCGAACTTCGGCTTCGCCCGGCCGGAGGTGACCCAGAGCCTCGTCGACGGGCTCCTCACCGTCCGGGTCCGCTGCAACGGTTGGTCGGTGACCTGCCACAGCCGGGTGACGGTCACCGTGCCCTCCTCCGCGGCGGTCGACGTCGGCGCCGGGCGCATCGTGGTGTCCGACGTCGAAGGCCGCGTCGACGTCGAGAGCGACGGCGGCTCGGTCGAGCTCGTCGACCTCGACGGTCCGATCGACGCCCGCGTCGGCGGCGGGTCGATCATCGCCGAGCGCCTCGGCAGTGACGACGTGCGGACCACTGCTGGCGCCGGGGCCATCGAGCTGTCGTTCCGCGACGCCCCCGAGGTGGTCGAGGCCGACGCCGGAGCCGGACACGTCGAAGTCGTCGTCCCCTCCGGGAGCGGCTCCTACCTGGTCGACGCCCGCTCCGGTGCGGGCGGCACCGACGTCGCGGTGGCCACCGACCCGACCAGCCCCCGGCGGATCCGAGCCCACGCCGGGGCCGGCGGCGTCGAGATCCGCTACGGCCCCGCGTAGCCGACGGCTTCACCATCCGGGAACTGGTAGGTGGTCTGGGGGCTCCCCGCACTCAGGAGGCCGACCAGTTCGATCCTCGCCGACGGGTCCAGCCCGTGGGAACCGACGGTGGGGTGGGGCTGTCCCCACCCCGGGGCGGAGGGTGGCCACCGCGTCGCTCCGGTGGCGTGCGCCATCGCCGGCGCGGCCCGAGAGGCAGACGATGGGGGCACACCGCAGGACCCGTCCCGAGGAGGACCCGTGCCCACCATCTCCCCCACCCGACCCGATGTCTCGGCCCCGCCGAGCTCCACTGCCGCGGTCCGAGCCTTCGGCGTCAGCAAGGTCTACGGCACCGGCCCGGCTGCGGTCGCCGCCCTCGACGACGTCACCGTCGGCGTCACCGCCGCCACGTTCGTCGCGGTGATGGGACCCTCCGGCTCGGGCAAGTCCACCCTGCTCCACTGCCTCGCCGGGCTCGACTCGGTGAGCGGTGGTTCGGTCGAGATCGCCGGCACCGACCTCTCGACGCTGAGCGACCGCCAGCTCACCCACCTGCGGCGCGATCGCATCGGCTTCGTGTTCCAGTCGTTCAACCTGGTGCCGACCCTCACCGCCGAGGAGAACATGACCCTCCCTGCGCTGCTCGCCGGGCGCAAGGTCGACCCGGCCTGGATGGCCGAGGTCGTGGGTCGCGTCGGCCTGGCCGACCGCTTGGAGCACAAGCCCTCGGAGCTCTCCGGCGGCCAACAGCAGCGCGTCGCGGTCGCCCGGGCCCTTCTCGCCCGGCCCGACGTCACCTTCGCCGATGAGCCCACCGGCAACCTCGACTCCCGCTCGGGGAGCGAGGTACTCGGCTTCTTGCGCCGGGCCGTCGACACCCTCGGCCAGACCGTCGTCATGGTGACCCACGACCCCGTCGCCGCCGGCTACGCGGATCGCGCCCTGTTCCTCGCCGACGGCCACCTCGTCGACGAGATGCTCGAGCCCACCGCGGCCTCCGTCCTCGACCGGATGAAGCGCTTCGGCGACTGACAGCCCACCGCTCGCCGGGCCGCCCCGGCCGACCGCACCACCCACACCACGCGCCGCGATCACGCGGGGCATCACCCGAGGAGTCCCTCCCATGTTGCGCATCTCGCTCCGCACCCTGCGGGCCCACGCCCGCCGCTTCACCTCCACCGTGCTCGCCGTCGCCATCGGCGTCGCCTTCCTGGCCGGCGTCCTCGTGCAGGTCGACACGTTCCAACGGTCCTTCGACGACATGTTCACGACCGGCACCGCCGGCACCGACGCCGCCGTCCGCGCCGCCAGCTCGGTCGAGCTCGGCTTCGGCGACTCCGCCCGGGGCGAGATCGACGCCTCGCTGGCCGAGTCCATCGCCGCCGTCGACGGTGTCGAGGCCGTCGCCCCGGTGCGGGTCGGCACGGCCCAGATCGAGGCCGCCGACGGCAACGTCATCGGCGGCGGCGGTCCGCCCCAGCTCGGGTCGGAGTGGATCGGCGTGGCCGAGCTGAACCCGTGGGACATCACCGACGGGCGGCCGCCCGACGGGCCCGAGGAGATCGTCATCGACGCCGCCTCGGCCCGCCAGGGCGACCTCTCGGTCGGCGACGCCACCCGCGTGTTCGTCCCCGAGCCGGTCGAGGTCAAGGTCGTCGGCGTGGCGCGGTACGGCACCGCGGACTCCTCGGGCCCCCTCACCCAGGCCATCTTCAGCACCGAGGGCGCCGACGCCCACCTCGGGGGCACCGAGGGCACGGTCGACAGCTTCGTCGTCGCCGCCCAACCCGGCGTGACCCAGGCCGAGGTCGTGCGCGCCCTGCGGGCCGAGCTGCCTGAGAGCGTCGAGGCCATCACCGGTGACGCCCTCACCGAGGAGTCCCAGCAGATCGGACGCGACTTCGTCAGCATCCTCCGCCCCGCGCTGCTGGCGTTCGCCCTCATCGCCCTCGTGGTGGGGGCCTTCAGCATCTACAACACCTTCGCCATCGTCGTGGCCCAGCGAACCCGCGATGCGGCGCTGCTGCGGGCTCTCGGGGCGTCGCGCCGCCAGGTCATCGGGTCCACCCTGATCGAGGCCGGGGTCGTCGGGCTGGTGGGGGCGGCGCTCGGGCTGCTGGCCGGAATCGGCCTGGCGGCGGCGATGACCGCCCTGCTCGCCGGCTTCACCGGCATGGGTTCGACCAGCTTGGTGATCAGCGCGGTGACCGTGGCCGCCGCTCTGGGGGTCGGTGTCGGGGTCACCGTCGTGGCCGCCCTGCTGCCCGCCCGGCGGGCATCGCGCGTCCCGCCCGTCGCCGCCCTCCGCGAGATCGCCATCGACGGTGGCCGGGTCGGGCGCGTGCGCACCGCGGTCGGCCTGGCCGTCGCGATCCTGGGTGCCGGGCTCGGCCTCGACGCCGCCTTGAGCGGCTCGGGCGCCACCCAGGCCGGCACCGGGGCCACCCTCCTGCTGGTGGCCGCCATCGTGTTGGCGCCGAGCGCAGCCGGGCCGCTCGTCCGGATGCTGGGAGCGCCCCTGGTCCGCCTCCGGGGCGTCACCGGGCTGATGGCCCGGCGCAACGCCGTGCGCAACCCGCGGCGCACCGGCAGCACCGCCACCGCGCTCATCATCGGCGTCGCCGTGGTGGCCCTGTTCACCGTGGTCGGCGCGTCGATCCAGGCGTCGCTCGACACGGTCGTCGACGAGCAGATCGCCGGCGACGTGGTCGTCCAGGGCGCAGATCCCGACGGCTTCGTCGGCCTGGCCCCGAGCCTGCAGGATGCGTTGGCCGATCTGCCCGAGGTGGAGACGGCGGTCGGCCTGGGCGCCATGCCCGCCGCCCTCGACGGCGAGGACGAGTTCGTCAGCTTCGCCAACGCTGCCGACCTCGACGAGGTGGTCGACCTCGACATCCGCAGCGGTGACCCGACCACGTTCGGCATCGGTCAGATCGCAGTGTCGACCGGCTACGCCGAGGACAACGGGCTGGCCCTGGGCGACACGGTGCCGGTCCGCTACATCGACGGGGTCACCGAGGACCTCTCGGTCGGGCTGGTCTACGGCACCACCACGCTCGCCGGACCGACGTTCGTCGATGTCGAGACGGTGGCGCCCCACGCTCCCCAGGTGGGCCCGAACATCATGCTCCTGAAGGCGACCGACGGGGTGGGTCCCGACCGGCTCGACGCCATTGCTCAGGACGCGGCGGCGGACTGGCCGGGCGTGTCGATCCAGACCCGGGCCGAGTTCGCCGAGACCCAGGGCCGCAGCATCGACCAGATGCTGATGCTGATCTACGGGCTGCTCGCCCTCTCCATCGGCATCGCCCTGATGGGCATCGCCAACACCATCGCCCTCTCGACCATCGAGCGCCGCCACGAGCTCGGCCTCCTCCGGGCCGTCGGCCAGACCCGGCGCCAGGTGCGGTCGATGGTGCGCTGGGAGGCGGTGATGGTCTCCTCGATCGGCACCCTCGCCGGCCTGGCCGTCGGGGTCAGCGCAGCGTGGATGGTGCTCAAGGCCGGAGAGGGCGACTTCAACCAGATCGCCGTCCCGGGCGCCACGCTGGCGGTCATCGCCCTGGTGGGCGCGGCGGCAGGCGTCCTGGCCTCGGCCCGGCCCGCCGCCCGGGCGGCGCGGACCGACGTGCTCACCGCCATCGCCGGCGGCTAGATCGGATGGACCACCCGCTCGCCGACGGAAGGTGCTGCTGCTCGCCGCCGCGGCACGCCGGCGCGAAGAGGTTGTCACCACCGTCGCCGCCATCCTCGCCGAGGTCGTCCGGGGTCGACCGGCCGACGCGGCCGTCTTCTCGGTCCTGCGGCGGGAGAGGGTCGGTGTCCGCTCCGTCGACGCTGAGAGGTGGCGATCCGCGCCGGTCACCTCCTCGAGGCCGTCGGGGCGGGGTCGGAGCTGGCCGTCGATGCGTTCCTCGTCGCGGCGGCCGACCTCGCCGGCGACGCGGTGATCGCCACGGTCGACACCGAGGACATCGGTCGACTGGACGAGCGTTGCCCCGCGGTCGAGGTCGTCTCGATCAGCGCCTGAACCCGGGCCGATCTCCGGCCACGATCCGCACCGCCCGCTCGTCGAGGCCGGCCGAGACGGTGGCAGATCGACCGTCGACGGGACATGACGGCCGCCGTCGACCTCCGCTCGACCGCAGGGTCGGGCCGCCCGTCGATCGTCCCGGTACGGTCGGCCGCCGTGACCCCCGACGAGGACCCGGCCGTTCCGGGCCCGGAGCCCGTCGTGCTCCTGTCCGATCATGAGCTCATGGGCCTCGCCCTCGACGAGGCTCGGGCCGCCGGTGAGGCCGGCGAGGTGCCGGTGGGCGCGATCGTCGTGGTCAAGGGTCGGGTCGTCGCCCGGCGCGGCAACGAGCGCGAGCGCACCGGGGATCCCACCGCCCACGCCGAGGTGCTGGCCCTGCGCGACGCGGCGGCCGTGCTCGGCGACCGGCGCCTGCGGGCCGCGACCCTGGTGGTGACGCTCGAGCCCTGTCCGATGTGCGCCGGCGCAGCGTGGGCCGCCCAGGTCGGGCGCCTGGTCTTCGGCGCCGCCGACCCTCGCGCCGGTGCGACCGGGTCGCTCTACAACCTCGCCGTCGACGTGCGACTCAACCACACCTCGGAGGTGACCGCCGGCATCCGCGCCGACGAGGCCGCCGCGCTGCTCGGCGCCTTCTTCGCGACCCGGCGCACCCTCTGAGCCGCTGGCGACGAGGACAACGGCGGCCCATCCCACGCCCTGTGACCCCCCCGGACGGGGCGGGTTGAGCCGCACCCGTTACCTCCTCGGCACCGCCGCCATCGTCGTCCTGGGTCTCGGGCTCGTGTCGCTTCTTGGGGTCGTCTTCGGGCGCGAGGGGGCGGTTCGCGACCCCGAGCGCCGGGTTCGGTTCTCCTTCGACGGCGGTGCCCCCGGTATGCCCCGCGGCCTCGACGTGGTCTCCGGCGGGCTCGCGATCCGCGACGGCCGGCTCGTGGCCACCGAGGCCAAGCCCGACGCCCCCGCCCTCGCCCTCGCCGAACACACCAGACACGAAGGCCGCATCCTGGTGACCGCGGCCGGTCCGACGGCGGGCTGGGGGCTGATCCTCCGCGCCGAAGGCGCGGAGCGGTACTGGTTCGCCGCCGTGCCACCGGCCGGGGGCCCCCTCGAGATCGGCTACACGTCCGACGGGGAGGCGACCGTCGTCAGCCGGGCCCGGGCGACCGTCCCCGACGGAGCCGGTGTCGACGTCCGGTTCGACGCCAACCGGATCGACGTCCGGGTCGACGGGAACCTCGTCGTCTCGGCTCGCGGGCGGTGGATCGCCGGCCGCCAGGTCGGGCTCCGTAGCACCGCCCCCGGCGTGGCGTGGGACGACCTCGAGATCGGCCCACGCCCACGTCCGGTGGTGCGCTCCGACGGCTGAAGGCCACGCCCAAGCGGCTAGCGTTGTTGGTGGAGGGTTGCCAGAGCGGACGAATGGGACGGTCTCGAAAACCGTTGTGGTGTCACAGCCACCGTGGGTTCAAATCCCACACCCTCCGCTCCGAGACCCGGCCCCGCACACGGGCGCGGGCTGTTCGCCTGCGAGAGAGGACCGGTCATGTTGCGAAGAGGCCGCCTGACTGCTGTCCTCCTCGCGGGCGGGGTGTTCCTCGCCTCCTGCGGCGGGGATGAAGCCGCCGACCCGGGACCCTCCGTGTTCTGCCAGGAGGTCGCCACCGTGCAGGAGCGCCTGGCCGAGCTCCGCGACGTCCGGCTGGCCTCCGACGACGACGTCCCACAGGTCAAGACCGAGGTCCTCTCCTTCGTCGACAGCTTCGAGGCGATGCTGGGCGCGGCGCCCGAGGAGATCGAAGGTGAGGCCGCATCACTGAGCACCTCGACCGAGAAGATACGGACCCGCGTCGAGGGGGCGTCCACCGCCCTCGAGCTGGGCACCGAGCTGCCCGGCATGCTGGCGCTGCTCGGCGGTGGCGGCGAATCCGGGGAGCTCGGCGGCGACACTCAACGGATCGTCTCGTTCACCCAAGAGGAGTGCGGCGACTGATCGGCCCGCCGGGAGCGGCCACCGGCTCGGGCCCGAAGGGCGCTAGGACCCATCGCGTCGGGGCAGGACGCCCGTAGCCTGATCCGGCCATGCGCCAGGGACCTTCCATCCTCTGGGGGATGTCCCGCTCCGATCCGTCCGCGATCAGCGGGGCCCACCTCGACTCGGGTCTCATTCGGCGCGTCTGGGCCTTCGCCCACCCCTACCGCACCCGGACGGGCTGGTTCCTCGGCGTGATCGTCGTGGAGGCGCTCCTCGGCCTGGCCACGCCGCTGCTCATCAAGCGCATCGTCGACGACGCCCTGCCCCAGACCAACGGGGGCGGTGCGGCCGACAGCCGGCTGCTCACCCTCTGCGCACTGGGCATGGCCCTCGCCGCCTTCGCCATCGCCGGGTTCTCGCTCGTCGAGCGGTGGCTGTCATCCACCATCGGCGAAGGCCTGATCTACGACCTGCGCGCCGCGCTGTTCGACCACGTGCAGCAGATGCCAGTGGCCTTCTTCACCCGCACCCAGACCGGGGCGCTCATCTCCCGGCTCAACAACGACGTCATCGGCGCCCAGCGCGCCGTCACCCAGACCCTCGGCTCGGTGGTCTCCAACATCATCGTCCTGGGCACCACCCTCACGGCCATGGCGCTGCTCGAGTGGCGCCTCACGCTGATCAGCCTCGTGCTGCTCCCCGTCTTCGTCCTCCCGGCCAAGCGCATCGGCCGCCGCCTGCAGTCGATCACCCGCGAGTCGTTCGACCTCAACGCCTCGATGAACACCACCATGACCGAGCGCTTCAACGTCTCGGGGGCCACGCTGGTGAAGCTCTTCGGGCGCGCTGACCACGAGAGCGCGGGGTTCACCCAGCGGGCGGCCCGGGTGCGCGACATCGGCGTGCGCTCGGCGATGTACAGCCGCACGTTCCTCACCGCCCTCACGCTGGTCGGAGCGGTCGGCACCGCCGTGATCTACCTGCTGGGCGGGCGCCTCGTGATCTCCGGCGCCATGTCGCTCGGCACCCTGATCGCCCTCGGCGTCTTCGTGGCCCAGATCTACGCCCCGCTCACCCAGCTCTCCAACGCACGGGTCGACCTCATGACCGCCTTCGTGTCCTTCGACCGGGTCTTCGAGGTCCTCGACGCGCCCCGCGCCGTCGACGACCGCCCGGGCGCCATCGACCTCGAAGAACCCCGCGGGCGCGTCGAGCTCGACCACCTCAGCTTCCGGTACCCGGCGGCGTCCACCGTGTCGATCGCCTCGCTCGAGGCCGAGGCCGGCCTGGCCCTCAACGACCAGGCCTCCCAGGAGATCCTCCACGACCTGGTCCTCACCATCGAGCCCGGTCAGACCGTCGCCCTCGTCGGCCCGTCCGGGGCCGGCAAGAGCACGCTGGCCAGCCTGGTGCCGCGCCTCTACGACGTCACCGGCGGGGCGGTGCGGGTCGATGGCACCGACGTGCGGGACCTCACCCAGGACACCCTGCGCGCGGCCATCGGCGTGGTGACCCAGGACCCGCACCTGTTCCACGAGTCCATCGCCGAGAACCTCCGCTACGCCCGGCCCGGCGCCACCGACGCGGAGCTGATCGACGCGTGCCGGGCGGCGCGCATCCACGACGCCATCGCCTCGCTCCCGGACGGGTACGCCACCATCGTGGGCGAGCGGGGCTACCGCATGTCGGGCGGTGAGAAGCAGCGCCTCGCCATTGCCCGCATGCTCTTGAAGGACCCGCGCATCGTCATCCTCGACGAGGCCACCAGCCACCTCGACACCGAGAACGAGGCCGCGATCCAAGACGCCCTCGCCCACGCCCTGGCGGGCCGCACCGCTCTCGTCATCGCCCACCGCCTCTCGACCATCGTCGACGCCGACCTCATCGTCGTGCTCGAGAACGGCCACATCGTCGAGCGGGGCCGCCACTCGTCGCTCCTCGCCGTCGATGGCCTCTACGCGGACCTCTACCGGGCCCTTCTCCGGGGGGAGGCCCCGACCTCGCCTCGCGTGGCCGACGCTGCCACCCCGGACGCCGCCGCCGGCCCGACCGGGGATCTGCTGCCGGTCACCCAGGTCTGACCGCCGGCACCAGCACCGGCGCCGCCGAGGGGGCTCACGGGCGAACCCGGTTGCCGTGACGGTCGGGGATCAGAGCGGACGGTCCTGGGCCCGTTCGAAGTACTCGTGACCGGCCGCAAGATCGGTCGCGACGCCGAGGTCGCCGTCTTGGCGGAGCCCCTCGGCCCAGTGGTCGAGACCGCCGGCATCAGGACTCCGGTCGAGCAGCTCCTGATAGAGCACGGTCACGCGGCGCCGCCGTGACTCGAGGGAGTCGACGACGATGGCGCGAGCGACGCCGATGCGGTCGCCGCGGGCGGCCTGCGGTGACCAGTGGTCGAGCCCCGCAGCGTCGGGCTCCCGGTCGAGGACCTGGCGATAGAGCGCCCCGACCCAGACCCGGGCGTCTCCCTCCCCGAGACCTCCGAAGTGCTCGTCGGACGCGTAGAGCTGCGCCGCGACCTCGGCCACGGTCGCACGGCCCGAGCGGATGCGCTCGGTCCAGAAGGCCCTCCCGCCCGGATCCGAGGGACGACCCAGGCTGGCCTGGTACAGACCGTCGACGGCGATTCCGACGCCCTCCTCGGAGAGTGCAAGCTCACCGACGACGTCGGCGCGGGTGCGCGTGCCCCGTTCGAGCCCGGTGGCCGCCTCGTCGCGCTCGGCGTCGGTCGGCTCCCGGTCCAAGAAGTCGTCGTAGGCCGCGGCCACGAACCGCTCCTCGGGGCTCGGCCCGGGCGGAACCGGTGGCTCCTCGTCGGCCTGGCGGTCCCGGACCCACTCCATGATGGGAACGGTGAAGTCCGCCGGCCAGGGCGGTTCGGTGTTGGGCGAAAGCGGGCGTGCCGTCGGCACGTGGGTGTCACAAGGCGCAGGCGTCGCCGGCCGGTCGACGCAGAGGCGCATGCTCAGCGAGCGGCTGGCCTCGCCCTGCGCAGCGATGGCGGCGCGCAGGGGCTCGTTCATGCAGTCGACCGAGCCCATCGTCCTCGTCGAGCCGTCGGGAAGCGGACACTCCATGGGCTGGAGGCCGCAGCCGAGGAAGTCCCCGGAGCTCCACACCTGCAGGACAGGGACGGTGAGCCGGCCGTCCGAGACCAGGCGGTCGGGCGAGTTGTCCGGCTCGATGATGTCGGGGTGGAGTCGCTTGGCGATCTCGGCCCGGGCGTCCTCGGTCGGTGCGCATCTGTCTTCGTCCGGATGGGCCTCCTGCCAGGCCTGGTTGAGCACGCCGGAGTCGGCGACGATCCCGGTCGGCGGGAGGCCCTGCTGCTCGAGGGCCCAGGACACGTGGTAGGAGCCGTAGGACCCGGCACTGGTGCCGTGGAGGAAGTAGTCGTTCGTCGGGTACAGGTCCCGGGTGAACTCGACGGCCGCCTTGGTCGCGAAGAGGCCGTTGACCGTCCGGGTCTCGCCGTCGGGGGTCGTGTTGGGGTTGTTCGGATCCGCGATGTCGGGACCGCCGTAGATGTCGTGGTTGCACATCGACGTGGCCATCAGCCGGAACCCGACCGGCTCGGCCCTGACCCGGCTCAACAAGACACCCTTCTGGAGCTGGTCCCGCAGCTCGTCCGCGTCCTCCTCCACCTTCCACATGGCGCCCGGTCGCGGCTCGCCGTCGGGCGAGAAGAACCCCACCCCGCCGCCGTGCATGTACACCCACAGCGGACTGGTGTCCGTCGCCGACGACGCGACCCGGGTGGCGATCATGAAGGTCTGGTAGCCGCTGATCGAACACGGGTACGCCGTGTTGCGGTAGAAGTCGTAGCGCCACCCGTCCGCGGTGGTGGAGCTCACCCGGGAGATCGTCGAGGTTTCCCCCGGCTCCTCCAGCGGCAGCTCGCACGCCGCCAGCGCCGCCAGCACGAGGGCCAAGACTGCGACCATCCATCGAGTCTTGAGGTGAGGCATCCGGGTCGTCCCTGCTGTCGTTCGTCGCTGAGGCCGAACATCGCCGGAGCTGGTCGCCCGCCGATGTCATCCGGAACCCGATCGGCGAGCGAAGGCTACGGCCTGTTCGTGGCTGGCACCAGGGGCAGGGAACGATCGGCCGCGGCGCCCGCTCAAGCCCGAGCGCCGCCCGCCCGACCCGCGATCAGGCCTCGGGCGGCGGTCGCCAGCTCCACGGTGCGCTCGGTCGCGGCCCGGGCCACCGCGGTGAGGGCGGCGGCGCCGAGGGCGAAGGCGACCGCCAGCGCCAGGATCAACGGCGCGGCCAACGGGTGGAAGAGCGAGACGATGCCGTCGACGGTGTCGCGAGGGCGCGTGACCAGGTGCCAGGAGTGCAACCGAGGGACGCGACCCAAGACGACGCCGAAGCCGCACGCCACGTGCACACAACCGCGGATGAGCGAGCGATGCGGCGCACCCCGGCCGCGTCGGAGGACGCGATCGAGCTGGGCCAGGCAGACCGCGTAGCTCCCGAGGCCCCACAGCACCAGGGCCGCCAGCGCCCCCGCCGGCACAAGGCCCGATCCCGGCGAGCCCGGGTTGGCGTCGATCATCCCCCGGAGGTGGATCAGGTCGGTGATCACGTAGGGGGCGTTGGGCAGGAACACGACGAAGGCCGCCACGCCGGCCCACCACAGCGGCGTGCGGGCCCTTGGTCGGTGGAACAGTCCAACGGCCAACACGGCGGGGATCGTGGCCAGCACGGCGTTGAACGCCAGCCATGGCCCGGACCCGCGGGCCACGCTCCGCACGACACCGAGCCAGTGTTCCAACAGGTCGACCATGGGCTCCATGGTCGCGCGCCCCCGCTCCCGGCCCGCCGCGAGTCGCCGGAGGTCGACGGCCGCCAGGCGGCCCCGTACCGTGCGCCCCGTGCAGGACGCGCTGTTCGGACCCGACGACGTCGCCGATCCGACGTGGACCGTTGGTGACCTGGCGCGCGCCGTGGGCGCCGTGGTCGAGCAGGCCTTCCCCGGCGAGGTGTGGGTCCGGGGCGAGATCCGTGGCCTCCCGCCTCCCGGCGACGCCCGCCGCAACCGCCCGCACCTGTACTTCGACCTCATCGAGCCCGCCCCTCCGGGGGCGCGGCCGAACGCCGTGCTGCCGGTGGTGCTCTGGGCGAGCGACCGCAAGCGGGTGAACGCCGAGCTGCGCCGCTCCGGCATCCGGGTGAGCACCATGGACAGCGGCGTCGACGTCCGCATCCGCGGGCGGGTCCGGTGGTGGGCTCCCGGCGGCCGGGCCCAGCTCCAGATGACCGGTATCGACCCGGAGTACACGCTCGGCCGCCTGGCGGCCGACCGGGCCGCGGTGCTCGCCGCCCTCGACGGCGAGGGGCTCCTCGACCGCAACGCCAGCCACCCGCTGCCGGTCATGCCCGAGCGGGTCGGCCTGGTCACGAGCATCGGCAGCGCGGCCCACGGCGACGTGCGCCGGGTGCTCGAGCGAGCCGGCCTCGACCACCTCGTCGTCGAGGTCGACGCGCGCACACAAGGACCCGAGGCCCTGACCACGATCCCCGCCGCCCTCGTCGCGGTCGCGGCCGCCGGAGCTGACCTCGTGCTCCTCGTGCGCGGCGGCGGCTCGCGCGTCGAGCTGGCCTCCTTCGACAGCGAGGTGATCGCCCGGGCGGTGGCGACGTGCCCGGTCCCGATCATCGCCGGCATCGGTCACCACATCGACGACAGCGTGGTCGACCGCGTCGCCCACACGTCGGCTCCCACGCCGACGGCGGCGGCGACCGAGGTCGTCAGCCTCGTGGCCCTCGCCCGCGACCGGGCCGAGGCTCTGTGGGAGGCGGTGGCCAACGGGGCGCGCCGGGCCATCGACGGTCACGCGCACCGCCTGGCCGTGACCGCCCGGCACGGAGCGTCGGTGACCGGTGCCGCGCTGCGCGCCGGCGACGCCCAGGTCGCCACGGCTGCCGCCCGCGCCCGCCGGGCCGGTCCCGGCGCCCTCGCCACCGCGACCCGCCGGCTCGACGTCACGGCTGCGGCCGTGGGCCGTGAGGTCCGCCGTGACGTCACCGGGGCCGACCGGCTGGTGACGGCCGCCGTGACCCGCCTCGTCCGACGACCGGGACCGACCCTCGACCGGCACCGGCGCGATCTCAGCGGGCTCGAGGCGCGGGTCCGCGCCGCCGACCCGGTGCTGGCCCTGGCGCGAGGGTGGTCGATCACCTACCGGGCCGACGGCGCCCTGGTCCGAGGACCGGGCGACGTCACGGCCGGTGATGCGCTGGTGACCGTCGTGGCCGACGGTCGGGTGCGCAGCCGCGTCGAGCCCGCCGCGGATCGCGACCCGGCCTCGTCTGATGGGCCAGGATCATCAGATGGCTGACCAGGAGCCCCTGACCGCGGCGACCGCTGCCGGCCCCGAGCCGACGCGCTACGCCGACGCCATGGCCGAGCTGGAGGCGATCCTGGCCGAGATCGAGGACGACGCCGTCGACGTCGACGTGCTCACCCAGAAGGTCGCCCGCGCCGCGCTGCTCATCCGCTGGTGCCGCGGTCGCATCGACGGGGCCCGGGTCGACGTCGAGCGCATCGTCGCCGAGATCGACCCCGGGGTTGGCGACACGTGACCCGGCGGTCGGGCCGGTGCCCGCCGCCTCAGGCCGTCGTCGCCGGGGCGGTTGGCCTGTCGACGGCCTGGTCCCCGTAGAGCGCCCGGATCCTGTCGAGGTCGGGTCCCCGGCCGAGGTCGCGCCCCGCCGGCCGTCGTTTGCCCATCGAGGGGGTCGGGTACCCCACCCCGCATGGCCGCCTCCTCGGCGCCGAGTGCCCCGTCCCCCCTCCCCGCCTCGCGCTCGGCCCCTCTTCCCGATCCGTACCACGTCCTGATCGCGACATCTCTGCCTTCGAGCCTCGACGCCCCGTGCCAGGCCCGGTCGGTGGTGGGGGAGCTCCTTCGCCGCGGCCGGCGCCCCGAGATGGTCGACACCGCCTGCCTGCTCACCAGCGAGCTCGTCGCCAACGCCGTCGTGCACGCGGGGAGCCCCGTGGAGCTCGTCATCGACCTCGACCGGGCTCGCCTGGCGGTCGAGGTGATCGACCGATCCGCCGCCCCGCTCCGCCCCACCGACGCCGACGTGCTCGCCACCGGGGGCCGGGGCCTCGCCCTCGTCGACCGCTTGGCCGACTCGTGGGGCGTCACCAAGATCCTCCCCGGCAAGAGCGTCTGGTTCGCCCTCACCACCTAGCGGGGTGTCCGGGCCGCTCTGGGTGCCGAGCGCCGCCCGGGGGCCGAGTTGCGCCGTGCCAGACTCTGCGCACATCACCGCAGAGAGAGCACGAGTGCCCGACGAACCACACACCGACGAGACCACCCTGACCGTGCCGGCCGCACCGGAGTTCGTGCGCATCGCGAGGCTGACCGGAGCCGGGCTCGCGACAAGGGTGGGGATGGGCTACGACGAGGTCGAGGACCTGCGCATCGCCGTCGGTGAGGCGTGCTCCCTGCTCATCGGGTCCGGCCAGCGCGCCGGCACCCTGACGCTGTCCTTCGCCCTCGCCACCGAGTCCATCACCGTCACCATCGTGGGCCAGCTGGCGGGCGACGCGCCGGGCGATGACGGCGACACCGAGCTGTCGGACCAGATCCTCGCAGCGGTGGTCGATGAGCACGGTGTGGAGCTGGCCGCCGACACGGTGTGGATCACCAAGCGGCACAGCCCGGCTGAAGGTGCTGCGGGGCCGGTTTCGACATGAGCCTCGACGACGCGGAGCGCGAGCGCCTCCGCGAGCGGTTCCGAGAGCTCCAGGTCACCGGCGACAGGGCCATCAGGGACGAGCTCATCGAAGCGCACCTACGGTTGGCCGAGCACCTGGCCCGGCGGTTCAACAACCGCGGCGTGCCGCTCGAGGACCTGGTGCAGGTGGCGTCGCTCGGTCTGGTGAAGGCCGTCGAGCGCTTCGAGCCCGAGCGGGGACTCGAGTTCTCGACCTTCGCCACCCCCACCATCGTGGGCGAGCTGAAGCGCCACTTCCGCGACAAGGGGTGGGCGGTGCGGGTCCCGCGCCGCATCCAGGAGCTGCACGTCGAGATCAACGGCCTCGTCGGCACCTTGACCCAACGCCTCGGTCGCTCACCCACCATCGACGAGCTGGCGCGGGCGTCGGGGACCTCCGAGGAGGAGGTGCTCGAGGCCATGGAGGCGGCCCAGGCCTACCGCTCCGCGTCGATCGACGCTCCCTCCGGCGGCGACGACTCGGGCCTCGGCCTGGCCGGGCAGCTGGGTGACGACGACACGAACCTGTTCGCGGCGGAGAACAAGATGCTGGTCGCGTCCCTGGTCGAGACGCTGCCCAAGCGCGAGCAGCTGATCATGCGGCTCCGCTTCTACGACGGCATGACCCAGACCCAGATCGCCGAGCGCCTCGGCATCAGCCAGATGCACGTCTCGCGCCTGCTGGCCCGGAGCCTGGTCCAGCTCCGCCACCGCCTCGAGCACGAGGGCCTGGGCTGATCCACCTCCCCTCCGGCGCGCCGCCGGGCCGGGCCTCGCGGTGAGCGACGGTGGGTCAGCGGCCGGTGGAGCCGAAGCTGCCGGCGGCGCGAGTGGTGCGGGGCAGCTCCTCGACCGGCGCGAACCAGGCCCGCTCGACCCGCTGGATCACCAGCTGGGCGATGCGGTCGCCCCGGGTGACCTGGTAGTCGTTGCTCGGGTCGAGGTTGACGAGCAGCACCTTGAGCTCGTCGCGGTAGCCGCAGTCGATGAGGCCCGGCGTGTTGAGGCAGGTGACGCCGTGGCGCAGCGCCAGGCCGCTGCGGGGCTGCACGAAGCCGGCGTGGTCGGCGGGCAGGGCCAACGCCATGCCGGTGGGAACGAGGGCGCGACCGCCGCCGGCGGTGAGCACGATGTCCGTGCGGGCGCGCAGGTCGGCCCCGGCATCGCCGTCGTGGGCGTAGGTCGGCAGGGGCAGGTCCGGGTCGAGCCGGAGAACGGGCACGCGCAGCATCGGCGCCCATCATGGCCGACGCCCCGACGGTGGCGATCCGCCCGGGTCGGTCCGATCCGCTTACCATCGGGCGTCGTGCTCGTCTGGATGGATCTCGAGATGACCGGCCTCGACCCCGACCGGTGCGTCATCGTCGAGATCGCCACCCTCGTCACCGACGACGACCTGACCATCGTGGCCGAGGGTCCCGACCTCGTCGTCCACCAGCCTCCGGAGGCCTTGGCGGCCATGGAGGAGATCGTGCGCTCCATGCACACCCGTTCCGGTCTGCTGCCGGCCATCGGGGCGTCGACGACCAGCCTCGAGGAGGCCGGCGCCGCCACCTTGGCGTTCATCAAGGAGCACGTGCCCGAGGCCCGCACGGTCCCGCTGTGCGGCAACTCCATCGGCACCGACCGGCGGTTCCTGGCCCGGTACCTGCCCGAGATCGAGGACTGGTTGCACTACCGCTCGGTCGACGTGTCGACCATCAAGGAGCTCGTCCGGCGCTGGTACCCGGGACTGCTCGAGCAGCAGGTCCGCAAGCAGACCAGCCACCGGGCCCTCGACGACATCCGCGAGAGCATCGACGAGCTCCGCTTCTACCGCGAGCGGGTCTTCCGCACCGAGGCCGGCCCCGCCCCCTCCTGACCCCGGCCCTCGCCGACGAGCACGCGCCGGGCACCCGCGCTCGTCGCGGTGGAGCGGGCGCGGGCCCGAACGAGGACGAAACAATTCGCTTGACGCCCGGACGGGGGTGGGGTTCGATGGCCGGGCGCCCGGAACGTCTCGGCGCAGGCCCCTCCGGCCCCCGACCCCGAGTCCCGAGGTTCCGATGCTGAGCAGCACCTACCTGGTCGAGCGCACCGCCGCCGGTAGCCGGCGCGCCATCGCCGCTGCGACCGGGTTCGGTCCGTCGGCTCGCACCGGCGCCTTCTCCGCTCACCGCGACTGGGTCATCAACCCGTCCGCCATGGGCGTGAAGGTCACCCCGCGGCACGACCTCACCCCTGCCCCACGGCCCGAGGAGGCGGTTCCCTGACAGGGAGCAGCCAAGAACCTCCGAAGGCCGTCGGGATCTCCCGGCGGCCTTTCTGGTTTTCGGCCCCGGTCCACTCCCATCCCACCCACCCACGACACCCCCATCGCAGAGCAGAACCGAGGAGAGAGACCAGTGATCGCGCTGAACGACCTGCAGGACGCAGCCGAGGACCGCAGCTGGTGGGCCGACGCCCGCTGCGACGACGCCAACGGCTCGCTCTCGGCCCTGTTCTTCTCCGAGGAGCTCCAGGACATCGCCGCGGCCAAGCGCATCTGCGCCCTGTGCCCGGTGATCGAGGACTGCCTGGGCGGCGCCCTCGCCCGGCGTGAGCCCTGGGGCGTCTGGGGCGGCCAGCTCTTCCGCAACGGCCGGATCCTCGCCTCCAAGCGGCGCCGAGGCCGTCCGCCCAAGGTGGCCCGCCCCGAGGACGAGCTGCCCCAGGTGGCGGTCCCCGAGGCCCTCGCCGACGTGGTCATCCGGCGCACCGCATGAACCGCGACCCCGGGGATCGGTTGGGACCGGCCCCCGGGGTCGGTGGTAGGTTGCTCCCGCCCCGAGAGGGGTGCTGGTCCCGTGGTGCAGTTTGGAGTGCACGCCGGCCTGTCAAGCCGGAGGTCGCGGGTTCAAATCCCGTCGGGACCGCCACATAGATCACGGCCGCCCCGCAGGTGGGACGGCCGCACGGCTGGGTAGCTCAGTTGGCAGAGCGCGCGCCTGAAAAGCGCGAGGTCACCGGATCGACGCCGGTTCCAGCCACCACCCCGGGTCCGCGAGTCAGGCGCCCGGGCCGGGGCGGGCAAGGCGCCGCTGGCCATACTACGGGGGTGGCTGCTCCGAGTGGACCGAAGGCGAGGCGGGGGTGGCCGCTCACCGGCGATGTCGCCCTCGCCGTCGCCGTGGTCGGCGGCGGCCTGGTCCGGGCCAGCGCAGGGTTCGGGTGGGTCGGGCTGATCCAGCTGTTCCTGGTCCTGCCCTGGTTGGCGCCGATCCTCTGGGTCGCCGCCCACCTCTACAGTCGGGGACCGGCGGTCGGGGACCGCACCCTGCGCGCTCTCCTGCTGGGCGGCACGCTCGCCCTCGCCGGCTCGTCGATCACCGTCGACTACACCGACCGCCGGGACTGCTTCCTCGGAGCCTGCCACGGCGTCGATGAGCCCCGTCCGTGGTGGGAGGCAGGCGGGACGCGGTCAACCTCACGCCCATCACGTCGATCGGCCTGTCGGTGGCGGTCACCGCCATGGCGGTGATCGTGTTCCGCCGCTCCCTGCGCCTCCGGCGGGCCTCGCGTCCCGCCTGAGGCCCTGGCCGCGCCCCGAACCCGACGTCGACCCCCAGAGGGTGGCCCCCCGGCGGCCCACCGGAGCCGTGAGGCGAACCGGGACGGCCTACCGGCACACGCCGTCGGTCACCGCCGCGCCGGCCACCGCGGCGGCGACCAGCTCGACCACGGTGCGGTCGAACACCGAGGGCACAATGCACTCCGGGCCCAGCTCATCGGCAGGCACGGCCGAGGCGATGGCCTCGGCGGCGGCGACCTTCATGCCCTCGGTGATGGTCGTGGCCCCGGCGTCGAGTGCGCCCCGGAAGATGCCGGGGAAGGCGAGCACGTTGTTGATCTGGTTGGGGTAGTCGCTGCGCCCGGTGGCCATCACCGCGACCACGCCCTCGGCCACCTCAGGTCGGATCTCGGGGTCGGGGTTGGCCATGGCGAACACGATGGGGTCGGTGGCCATCTTGCGCAGGTCGTCGGCCTGGAGGAGATCCGGGGCCGACACCCCGATGAACACGTCCGCGCCGGGCAGCACGTCGGTCAGGGCGCCGGTGGCCCTGTTCGGGTTGGTCAGGGCGGCGAAGTCGCGCTTGGCCGGGTTCAGGTCGTCGCGGCCCAGGTGGACGGCGCCCCGGCTGTCGCAGCCGATGATGTCGCAGACGCCGGCGGCCATGAGGATCTTGGCGATGGCGACCCCTGCGGCGCCGGCACCGGAGATGACGACCCGCAGGTCTTCCATGTGCTTGCCGACGATATCGAGGGCGTTCTCGAGGGCTGCGAGGGTGACCACTGCGGTGCCGTGCTGATCGTCGTGGAACACCGGGATGTCGAGCAGCTCGCGGAGCCGCTCCTCGACCTCGAAGCACGCCGGCGCGGCGATGTCCTCGAGGTTGATGCCACCGTAGACCGGTGCGATGCGCCGTACCGTCTCCACGATGGCGTCGACCTTGGCCTGGCGGGACTCGTCGCCGGAGGTGTCGATGCAGACGGGGAACGCGTCGACGTCGGCGAAGCTCTTGAACAGCAGCGCCTTGCCCTCCATCACCGGCAGCGATGCGGCGGGGCCGATGTCGCCCAGGCCGAGCACGGCGGTGCCGTCGGTGACGATGGCGACGGTGTTCTTCTTGATGGTGAGCTCGTGGACGAGGTGCGGCTCGGTCGCGATCGCGGTGCACACCCGCGCCACGCCCGGCGTGTAGGCCATCGAGAGGTCGTCGCGGTCAACGATCGGCACGGTGGCGAGCACGTGGATCTTGCCCCCGGCGTGCATCTCGAACGTGCGATCGGCGAAGTCGAGGATCTGGACGCCCTCGAGGCCGACGAGCACCTCGCGCACCAGCTCGATGTGGGCGGCGTCGGAGCAGTTGACCACCACGTCCTCGTCGAGCACCGGCCCCTTGGCCTCGAAGCCGTGGAGGCCGACGATGTTGGCGCCGATCTCACCGAGGGCGACCGACAGGCGGCCCAGGGCACCGGGGACGTTGGGGAGCCGGACGCGGAGCCGGACCGAGTAGGCGGCGGTGGGGGTGGCCATCGCCGAACGGTACCGGAGCCCCTCAAGGCGCCCCAAGGCCCGCCACCGTCCCCCGCGCCGTCAGGACGCGCGGACGACCTGACGGCGCGAGGACTGATACGGCCGGGGGTGGGGCGTACCCTCGCGTCAGTGTCCACAGAGCGCGACGTGCCGCCCGTCGGAGGGGTGTTCGCCCACGCCGAGGCCGAGGGCTTCGAGCAGGTGGCCTTCGGTCACCACGCCCCGACCGGGCTGCGGGCGATCGTGGCCATCCACTCCACTGCCCTGGGCCCCGCCATCGGGGGCACCCGCTTCCTGCCGTACCCGTCGGAGGGCGACGCCGTCGCCGACGTGTGCCGTCTGGCCCGCGGCATGACCTACAAGCACGCGGTGTCGGGCCTCGACGCCGGCGGAGGCAAGGCGGTGATCATCGGTGACCCCCGCACGACCCGCAGCCAGGCGCTGATCCGAGCCTACGCCCGCTTCGTCGACGGGCTGGGCGGCCGCTACCTCACCGCCGAGGACGTCGGCACCACCCAGGACGACATGGACCTCATCGGCACCGAGACGGCCCACGTCACCGGCACCCGCGAGTCCCTGGGTGGCTCCGGCGATCCCTCGCCGGCCACGGCCTGGGGGGTGCGCTGCGCCCTCGATGCCGTGGCCGAGCGTCTCTGGGACGACGGTCTGGCCGGGCGCCACGTGGTGGTCTCCGGGGTGGGGAAGGTCGGCTCCGCTCTGGTCGACCACCTCGTCGCCGCCGGCATGCGGATCACCGTCGCCGACGTGAGCGAGGCGGCCGTGGCCTCGGTCCGGGCTCGGCACCCGACCGTCGCCGTCGTCGACCCGGCCCACGCCCACGCCGTTGCGGCCGACGTCTTCAGCCCGTGCGCCCTCGGGGCGGTCCTCAGCGCCCGGACGATCCCGGAGCTACGCTGCGCAGCAGTGTGCGGATCGGCCAACAACCAGCTCGCAACCGCTACCGATGGCCAGCGACTGGTGGCTTCGGGTGTGCTGTACGCGCCGGACTACGTCGTGAACGCCGGCGGAGTGATCAACATCGCCGAGGAGCGCCACCCGTCGGGAGCGCCGTACGACCGCGATCGGGCCCGGCGCCGGGTGGCGGGGATCGCCGCGACGTTGCGGGGCGTGCTCGACCGGGCCGACGCCGAGGGGATCACCCCCGCCGAGGCGGCCGACCGTTCGGCCGAGGAGCGCATCGAGGAGGCCGGCGGCGCCCGGCGGCGCCCACCCACACCGGCCAGTGAACCCCTCCACGCCCGAACTGGGGCACGCGGCGGCCGCCCCCGCGACCAGGTCGTGCCCCACAACGCAGACGTGACCTGACCCCGGAGGCCGCCGCCGCATGGCCCGCACCCTGCACGCACCCACCGCAGAGGATCGCTCGACGCTGCACCTGAACGACCGCCACACCGCGCTCGGCCTCACCGCCGACGACCTCGTCGGGATGTACCACACGGTGTTGCTGGCCCGCCTTCTCGACCAGAAGATCTGGTCGCTCAACCGCATGGGCAAGGCCCCGTTCGTGGTGTCGAGCCAAGGCCACGAGGGCGCCCAGGTCGGCTCGGCGTGGGCCCTGCGGGCGGGCCACGACGTCGTGCTGCCCTACTACCGCGACACCGGCGTGGTGCTCACCTTGGGGATGACGCCCGACGAGGTCCTCCAGGGCGTCTTCGCCCGGGCCGCGGACCCCTGTTCGGGCGGGCGCCAGATGCCCAACCACTGGGGCAGTGCCCGCCTCGGGATCATCACCGGATCGTCGCCCATCGCCACCCAGCTGCCCCACGCCGCGGGGCTGGCCTACGCGGCCAAGCAGCGCGGTGACGACCAGGTCGCGGTGTCCTACTTCGGTGAGGGCGCCAGCTCGAAGGGCGACTTCCACGAGGCCCTGAACTTCGCCGGCATCCACTCGCTGCCGTGCGTGTTCATCTGTGAGAACAACGGCTACGCCATCTCGGTCCCGCTCACCAAGGAGTCCGCCGTCGATGATGTGGCCGACCGGGCCCACGGCTACGGCTTCGGCGGGGTCATCGTCGACGGCAACGACCTCCTCGATGTCTACGCCGCCACCCACCAGGCCCTGCGGCGAGCGCGTGCGGGAGACGGACCCACGCTCATCGAGTGCAAGACCTACCGCTTCCGGGCCCACACCTCCGACGACGACGACCGCACCTACCGCACCCCCGAGGAGATCGAGGCGTGGCGGAAGAAGGATCCCCTCCGCCAGGTCCGCCAGTACCTCATCGAGCAGCGCCTCCTGTCCGAAGCCGACGAGGTCGCCACCGAGGCCGAGCTCAAGGTCACTGTCGACGAGGCCGCCCGCCGGGCCGAGGCCCTGGCCTTCCCCGAGCCCTCCACCGCCGGGGCGCGGGTGTTCGCCCGGCCGCTCCGGGCGCTCCAGGGCGCCCCCGAGGGCATCGGCGACGCCCCGGTGGCGGTTGCGCCCGAGGTGCCGCTCGACCGTGCCGGGCCGACCACCGAGCGCAACATCGTCGACACCATCCGCCAGACCCAGCACGACCTCCTCGCCGGCGACGAGCGGGTCATGATCCTGGGCGAGGACGTCGGGCCTCGCGGCGGCGTCTTCCGGGCCACCGACGGGCTGGCCGCAGCCTTCGGTGGGGCGCGCGTGCTCGACACGCCCCTGGCCGAGTCCTCGATCGTCGGCATCGGCATCGGACTCGCGCTCGCCGGCCAGCGCCCGATCTGCGAGATCCAGTTCGCCGACTTCATCCACTCCGCCTACGACCAGATCGCCAGCGAGGCGACCCGCATCCACTACCGGTCGAACGGTGACTTCGGTGTCCCGATGGTCATCCGGGCGCCCTGGGGCGGCGGCGTGCACGGCGCGCTGTACCACTCGCAGTCCATCGAGGCGACCTACGCCCACCTGCCCGGGCTCAAGGTCGTGGCTCCCTCCACCCCCGCTGACGTGGCCGGGCTCCTCCGCGAGGCGGTGGCCGACCCCGACCCCGTCCTGTTCCTCGAGCACAAGAAGAGCTACCGGCTCATCAAGGGCCCGGTGCCCGACGACCCGACCTGGCGGGTGCCGATCGGCGTGGCCGCCATCGCCCGCCCCGGCACCGACGCCACCGTGGTGGCCTACGGGATGATGCGGCACCTCGCCGTCGAAGCCGCCGACCGCCTGGCCGCCGACGGGGCGGGGTCGGTCGAGGTCGTCGACCTGCGCACCATCGCGCCCCTCGACGTCGACACCATCCTCGCCTCGGTGATCCGCACCGGCCGCTGCCTGGTGGTGCACGAGGACAACCTCAGCTTCGGCGTCGGGGCCGAGGTGGCGGCGACCGTCGCCGAGGAGGCGTTCTTCGACCTCGATGCCCCCGTGCGACGTCTCGCCACCGCCGATGTGCCCGCCTTCCCCTTCGCGCCGCCGCTCGAGGATGCCCTGTCGATCGACGCGGCGCGCATCGCCGTCGAGCTGCGGGCGCTGCTGTCGGTCTGACGCTCCCTCGTCGGCCAAGGGAGACGCCGGCGACGCCTCAGCCGGGGGCGGCGGCCAGCCCGGCGCAGCCCCGCAACGACTCCCACTCATCGACCGCCCGCGCCGCGTCGTCACCTTCGAGGGGGTGGGGGCTGGAGTCGCGGACCTCCCCGGGCGTCCACTGCTCGTCGGTGACGCGACCACCGGCGAAGGTGAGGGTGAGCACACCAGTCTTGGCGCTGGCCTCCGACCTGGCCTTGAACGCGAAGTTGCCCAGGCCGTAGTGCACGTAGGTGGAGTCGAGGAAACCGCCCGCCTGCAACCGGTGAGCGTGGCCACCGACCACCGCACTGGCCCCGGCCGCGGCGAGGGTCTCGGCCAGGCCGGCCTGCACCGCGCTCGGGCAGGTCTCGGTCTCGATGCCCCAGTGGAGGAAGACGATGACCACGTCCGCGTCCGCCGTCGCCTCCTCGACGGCCTCCTCCAGCTCCTCCACCCGCTTGGCCGACGCGAGGCCGGCATGGCTGGGGGTGGCCGTCCAACTGTCGAGGACGCTGTCGTCGAGCACCTGGGTGGCGGCGATGACGGCCACGCTGGTCCCCTCGACGGAGAAGCGGGCGGGCGACAGGGCGTCGGTCTCGTCGACGCCGATGCCCACCACCGGGATGGGCGAGTCGACGCGGGCGTCGAGTGAGTCCATCAGCCCGACCTCGCCGTAGTCCATGCCGTGGTTGTTGGCCACGGAGACCGCGTCGACCCCGGACAGGGCGATGCCATCGAGGATCGAGGCGGGGGCCCGGAACGTGAAGCTCTTCGGCACCGGCTCGCCCCGCTCGGTGATGGCCGTCTCCAGGTTCAGCACGGCCAGGTCGGCGGCCGAGAGGACGGGGGCCATGGGGCTCAGTCGGCCGATCATGCCGGCGGCCACGTCGCCGCTGAGGCCCTCGCCGTAGCTGTCGCCGGCGAAGGCGATGGTGATCGGCCTCGTCGCACCCGACGGCGGGGTGGAACCAGGGATCAGAGGATCGAAGCCCGGCGCACCCGAAGGAGGCGGGGGGGCCGAACCGGTGGTGGCCTGACCCTCGGGCGACACGGTGGTGGTGGAGGCGGACGACTGCTCGCCGGATCCGTCATCCGAGCCCGAGCCCGAGCAGGCCGCGGCCGACACGAGGGTGACGATGGCGACGACATGACGACCGTGGGTCGTCCACGCCGCCACCCGCGATGTGAGGCCTCGTCTTCCGGCGATCACGGTCCTCCCTCCCTGAGCCCATCGGTGGCCACGACACACTACGCGCCGGACACGGCTGACGCTCAGCGCCGGCGCCCCGCCTCCAACCCCCCGGTGCAGGAAGCCCAGCGCCTCGGAGGAACCCCCGAGCGACCCAGATCGTGGAATCATGGGGACCATGGCCAGAGCGACGGTGAGTCACGGCGACACCCAGGCGACCATCGACGAGGGTCAGCGGGTCCGGGTCGGGCGGAGCACGGTGTGCGACGTCCAGGTCGGCGCAGGGGGCGACGGTGGGCCCGAGGACCTCGGGGTCAGTCGCACCGCGGCCACCGTCAGCATGCAGGACGGTCGGCTGTGGGTCCGCAACGACTCGGCCAGCCAACCGGTCTACCTCGTGCCCGAGACCGGCCCCACGCGGGTGCTCGAGAACCAGGACGAGATCGCCTCGCTCCCGATCGACCGGGTCACGGTGCAGCTCCGGGGCCGCATCCGCACCCACGAGGTGCAGGTCGAGCTGGAGACCTCCCCCACGCTCGGCGATACCCGCCCGATCCCCACCGACGGACCCGCCACCCAGTACCTGCTGGAGTTCACCAACGCCGAGCGCCGGATCCTCACCGCCCTGTGCGAGCCGCTGCTGACCGCGCGTGGCGACCAGGCCCGCCCCGCCTCCTACGCCCAGGCCGCCGAGCGGTTGTTCCTGTCGCGCAGCCGCGTGGAGAACTGCATCGCGGACCTCGTCAAGAAGTACGCCTCGGCCGGCGTGCCGGGTCTCGAAGGGCCCGAGGCCAAGGACAACCTGTGCCGCTACGCGGTGCGCTCCGGTTCCATCGGCGCCGCCGACCTCGAGCACATCCCGTAGCCTGTTCGCACCGGCGGCACCACCGGCTCCTATCCTCGCAGCCATGAGCCTCGAGTGGGAGCAGGTCATCGTGGACGCCACCGACCCGGTGACGCTCGGGCGCTGGTGGGCCGAGGCCCTCGGCTGGGTCGTGGTCGACGAGAACGCGGAGGAGGTCGAGATCCGCTCGGCCCCCGGGCGCCTCCCCGGGCTGTTGTTCCTGGCCGTCCCCGAGCCCAAGGCGGTCAAGGACCGGCTCCACCTCGACTTCCGCCCCGACGACCGCGACGCCGAGGTCGACCGGCTCCTCGCCCGGGGTGCCACCCGCGCCGACGTGGGCCAGGGCGACGAGACGTGGGTCGTGCTGGCCGACCCCGAAGGCAACGAGTTCTGCGTCCTCTCCTCGCGCCGCGCCGCCGGCTGACCGCGACCCGGGCGACCCCGACCCGACAGTGACGGTCATCGGGCCACCTGGCGGTCCCGCTCCGCGAGGCCGGGCCAGCTCCGGTCGGCAGCGGCGGCTCAGGCCGCTAACCTGACGGGTCGTCAGATGTCGGCCGCTCCGGCCGGGAGGCTCCGATGCTCGACCACCTCATCACCGGCGGGACCGTCGTCGACGGAACCGGCGTGGCACCACGCACGGGCGACGTGGGCGTGCGCGACGGGCGGATCGTCGCCATCGGCGACCTCGGCTCGATCACAGAGGACGCGGTCGAGGCCCTTGACGCCACCGGGCTCGTCGTCGCACCCGGCATCATCGACCCCCACACCCACTACGACGCCCAGCTGTTCTGGGACCCCTGGGCCACGCCGTCCAACGTCCACGGCGTGACCAGCGTCGTGAGCGGGAACTGCGGTTTCACCCTCGCCCCGCTGCGCCCGGAGGACGCCGCCTACACGCGGGAGATGATGGCCAGCGTCGAGGGCATGTCGGTCGCCGCCCTCGAGCGGGGCGTGCCCTGGGACTGGGACACCTTCGGCGACTACCTCGACAAGCTCGAGGGCGGCATCGGGGTCAACGCCGGCTTCCTCGTGGGCCACTGTGCCCTGCGCCGCTACGTCATGGGCGCGAACGCCGTGGGTCACGAGGCGTCGCCCGAGCAGCTCGACGCCATGCGCACGGTGCTGGCCGACTCGCTGGCCGCCGGTGGTCTGGGCTTCTCGACCACGCTGAGCCGCACCCACTCCGACGGCGACGGTCAGCCCGTGGCCTCGCGCTGGTCGACCACGGAGGAGCTGCTGGCGCTGTGTGGAGTCGTGGGCGAGCACGACGGCACCACCCTCGAGGGCATGACCGACGGCTGCCTCGACCGCTTCAGCGACGACGAGATCGACCTTTTCGCATCGATGTCGGCCGCGGCGCGGCGGCCCCTCAACTGGAACGTGCTCACCATCGACTCCCGGGAGCCGGGTCGCATCCCCCGCCAGCTCGGAGCCGACGCGGTCGCCGCGGCGCGCGGCGGCCGCCTCGTCGCCCTCACCCTGCCGGTGCAGGTGCCCATGAACATGAGCTTCCTCACCCACTGCGGGCTGTTCCTCATCCCCGGTTGGGGAGAGATCCTCCGCCTGCCCGTTGCCGAGCGCATCGCGAAGCTCCAGCATCCCGAGACCCAGGCCCACATGCTCGAGCGGGCCGCCTCCGACGAGGCCGGCGTGTTCAAGCGGCTGGCCGACTTCGCCAACTACGTCATCGGCGACACCTACTCCGAGGCCAACGAGGGCCTGAAGGGCCGGCGCCTGGGCGACATCGCGGAGGAGAGGGGGCAGGAGCCCTTCGCCGCCCTCGTCGACATCGTGGTGGCCGACGACCTGCGCACGATCCTCTGGCCCATCCCGCCCGACGGCGACGACGCCTCGTGGGAGCTGCGCCGCCGGACCTGGGCCGACGACCGGGCCATGCTCGGCGGCTCCGATGCCGGCGCCCACCTCGACCGCATGTGCGGCGCGCCGTTCCCGACCCGCTTCCTGGCCGACACCCTGCGGGGCCGCCGGCTGGTGACCCTCGAGCGGGCCGTGCAGCTCATGACCGAGGTGCCGGCCCGGCTGTTCGGCCTCCGCGACCGGGGCACGCTGGTGGAGGGCGGCTGCGCCGACATCTTCGTGTTCGACCCCGAGACGGTCGGCGCCGAGCATGCCACGCTGGTGCACGACCTGCCGGGCGACTCGCCCCGCCTCACCGCCGGTGCCCACGGCGTGACGCGGGTCTTCGTCAACGGTGTCGTCACCGTGGTCGACAACGAGGCCACCGACGCCCTCCCCGGGACGGTCCTCCGCAGCGGCCGCGACACCGACACGGTGCTCAGCCGCTGACCTTCGTTCGGGCGAACGCACGCGTTCTGGGGTCTGGCCCACCAGCAACCGCAGAGGTGGGCCGCCCGGCCGTCAGTGGCCGAGCAGGCGCCGGACCACAGGGGAACTCCGGTCCGAACGTGTCTGGAGGACCGATCACCACGGCCGGGCGATGATGAGCAGGCTCTCCGGGGTGGGGATCGCCGAAGTCGACCAGCCAGACCTCGTCAATCGATGCCATCGCCGACCGGCAGCGCGTCGCCCTCGGCGAGGTACTCGACCCACGCCACGGGATCGCTTCGGAGGTCGGCGAGCTCGTGGCGCACCCGCTCCGCGAACCGGGCCCGTTCGAGTGCGTCGAGGGCGGCACGGACGACGTCCATCATCGGTTGCCCCTCGTCCCGGGCATGGGCTCGAAGACGCCGGTGCGTCTCCACGTCCACCCTGATCGTGGTCGTCTCCATGGAGGCACTGTACCGGTGTAGACCGGGCGTCTACACGCTTTGCAGGGATGGGGAGGCAACGGGTGCTCAGGACGACGACGGCCGGCCGCCTTGCTATCAACCGGTTGATAGCATCGTCGGCATGGCCAAGCAGCTCCTCCTCCGAGTGCCCGAAGACCTCCACGCCCGGCTGGCCGCCCGCTCCCGATCCGAGGGTCGTCCCGTGAACGCGATCGCCAACGAGGTGCTGGAGCGGCACGCCGCTGTTCCGTCCCCCCGCCAGGCGCTGCGCGCCCGGGCGCGCGCCCTCGGGGTCCTCGCCGAGCCCGCCTCACCGGGTCCATCCGCCTCGGCTCCACCGCCCGATCGCCAGGCCGCACTCGCCGCCACTCGCGGCCGAGGCGCCATCCTCGACCAGTTGCTCGCCGACGGGCGCTGATGCTCGTCTACGTCGACACCTCATTTCTGGTACGGGCGTACCTCGCCGACGAACCGGACCACGACGACGCCCTCGGGCTGCTCACCGACGACGACGTGCTGCTGGTGAGCTCGTCCCTCGCGCGGCTTGAGGCGACGTCCGTGATCCTCCGCGCCGCGACCGCCGGACGCTGTGACCCGGCCCTCTCGTTGCCCGTCCTCGAAGAGGACCTGTCGGTCGAGGGATCGGTGACGCTCCTGACGCCAGATCAGAGCGCGATGGAGGCCGAAGCCCACGCCATCATCATGGCCCACGGCCTGCGAGCCCTCGATGCCCTCCACCTCGCCTGCGCCCGCATCGGCGCCGTACCTCTGCTCGACCCGGGGGCCACGCTCCACGTGGCGTCGCGAGACCTCCACCAGGCCGAAGCGGCCCGCGCCCTCGGGTTCGTCACGATCTGACCGCCCAGTACCTGGCACGTGACTTCGACGTGATCGCCGAGGTCACCGGCCAACCAACGGAGTGGGTCGCCCCCGCCGGCTCGATCCACTGATCTCCCCTTCTGGCGTAACTGGTGGGCCCCATGGGCGCAGGAGCGAAGCCAGAACGAGGTGTTGCGCTTCAACGGTCGGGGCGCTCGTAGGAGAAGCCGAGATCGTGAGCGGTGACGAGGGCCCGGAGGGCGATGCCGGCCTCCGCGGCCATGGCCTCGACGGTGCCCCCCCGATCGACGACGGGGACCAGCAGCACCGGCTCGGCCCCCGACCGCTCGGATGACCTCGACGGCCTCGAGCATCGACACGCCGCGGGTGACCGCGTCCTCGGTGATCGCCACCTTGTCACCGGGGCGCAGGGCGTCGGCGACGAGGACCATCCCCTCCGGTGAGCAGGTGGTGGCCTTGGCGTCGATGAACCACGCCGAGCGCTTCCCGGACTTCAAGGTGAAGTCGCCGCGCTGGACGCTGTGGGCCAGGAGGTGGTCACGGAGGGCCGGGAACTCGCAGGTCGGGAGCTCGGTCCCCGAGGTGGAGACGTCGGACATGGCCGCGACAGTACGACCCGTGCCACACTCGCTCCCATGACCCGAGTCGTCGCCGTCGCCAACCAGAAGGGGGGCGTGGCCAAGACCACCACCGTCCACTCGCTGGGGGTCGCGCTGGCCCAGTCCGGACGCCGGGTGCTGCTCGTCGACGTCGACCCCCAGGCGTCGCTGACCTGGGCCTGCGGCATCGACCCCGACGGCCTCGAACGCTCGATGCACGAGGTGCTGCTGCGACGCTCCAAGGCCGCCGACGCCATAGCCGCCACCGAGGTGGACGGCCTATCCGTGCTGCCGTCGACCATCGATCTGGCCGGCGCCGAGATGCACCTGCTCACCAAGACCGGTCGCGAGTACGTCCTGCGCAAGGCCCTCGAACGCATCGTTGCGGACTACGACGTGGTGCTCATCGACTGCCCGCCCTCGCTCGGCATCCTCACCATCAACGGCCTCACCGCCGCCCAGGAGGTGCTGATCCCGTTGCAGTGCGAGGCGCTCGGCCAGCGGGGCGTGGGCCAGCTGATGGAGACCATCGACGACGTGCGGTCCTACACCAACCGCGACCTCGAGGTCCGGGGCGTGATCGCCACCATGTTCGACGGGCGCACGAAGCTGGCTCGCCAGGTGGTCGAGGAGGTCCGGGCCAACCACGGCCTCGAGGTCTTCGACCCGCCGGTGCCCAAGTCGGTCAAGGTCGCCGAGGCACCCGGTCAGGGTCGCTCGGTGCTCGAGCACGCCCCCACGTCCCGCGGCGCGGTGGCCTACCGCGAGCTGGCCCAGGTGATCTTCGCCCCCACGCCCAAGCCGTCGAGGAAGAAGAAGGGGAGGTCGGCATCGTGACCCCGCCGGCCGAGACGCCCGACCGCGGCGACGAGACGCCGACGACTCGCGGCCGCAACCGTCGCCTCGACCCCCAGGGCCGCCGGGCGCTGTTCGAGATGCCCGTCGACGCCGCGCGCGACACGATCCGCAGCGGCGACGCCAAGGAGGGCAAGGACGCCCTCTACTCCACCGGCCCCCGCCAGGCCGGCTCGGCGGTCGTCGAGTGCGGCGGCTGCCAGGTGCGCACCCGCGTCTCGCTCACCGATGTGGCCATGCGCCTCGCCACCCTCTCGGTGTGGGTGCCCGGCCGTCGACGGGGGCACTGGATGCGGTGCCCCGCCTGCGAGCAGCGCCACTGGTGCTCCGTCGCCTGGAACGAGTGACCGAGGGCGGGAGCTGCGCCGCCGCGTGACGCGGACGCTCGACCCTTGGTGGAGCGTTCACCCGTACAAAGTTGGATCGCCGATGGCCGCGGAGGGCGCTCAGGCGTAGCGGAGGGTGCCGTGGCCGCGCTCGACGTGACCGATCTCGACGGCCCGGTGGCCGGCGGCGCGCAGCGTGTCGAGGGCGCGGTAGAGGTCCTCGCGGGCGACGATGGCCACCATTCCGAGGCCGAGGTTGAACACCTTGCGCATCTCGTCGTCGCCGATGGCGCCCAGGCGCTGGATCTCGCCGAAGATGCGGGGCGCCTCCCACGCGCTCTCGTCGACGACGGCGTCACAGCCCTTGGGCAGTGAGCGGGGCAGGTTGCCCGGGAGCCCGCCGCCGGTGACGTGGGCGATGGCGTGCACGTCGACGGCGTCGAGGAGAGCCCGGATCGCCGGTGCGTAGATGACCGACGGCTCGAGCAGCTCATCGGCGAGGGAGTGGCGGGCCCCCTCGAAGGCGGGATCGTCGAGGCGGCGGCCGCCCTGGTCGAGCAGCACCTTGCGGGCCAGCGAGTAGCCGTTCGATCGCAGCCCCGGCGAGGGCAGACCGATCACCACGTCGCCGGGGTGCACGCGCTCGGGGCCGAGCATGAGGTCGCGCTCGACGACGCCCACGGCGAAGCCGACCAGGTCGAACTCGCCGGGCTCCATGGCGCCGGGGTGCTCGGCCATCTCGCCGCCGATGAGGGCACACCCGGCCTGGCGGCAACCCTCGGCCACGCCCTCGACGAGCTGTTCGATGTGGTCGGGGTCGAGCGTGCCCACCTCGATGTAGTCGAGGAAGAACAGCGGCTCGGCGCCGGCGCACACGATGTCGTCGACGCACATGGCCACCAGATCGACACCGATGGTCTCGAAGCGGCCGGTGGCCTGGGCGATCAGCGCCTTGGTGCCGACCCCGTCGGTGGAGGAGACCAGCACCGGGTGCACGTAGCGGTGCCCGGCGAATGAGAACAGGCCGCCGAAGCCGCCGATGTCGCCGATGACCTCGGGCCGGAAGGTCGACCGGACCTTGGCCCTGATCCGCTCCACCGCATCTTCTCCGGCGGCGATGTCGACCCCGGCGTCCTTGTAGGTCGAGGCGCGCTCGACTCCGTCCTCGCTCATGGGTGCTCGGGTCCCCCTCAGCCGGTGCGGCGGGCGTCGTCGGCCGGCAACAGGGAAGGCTGTCCGAGCACCGCTCCTGCGGCGACCGACGTGGTCCGCTCGTCGTGCGTGACGGTGCCGTCCTCGAGCACGCCCTTGGTGAGCTCGACAGGTACCTCGACGGGGTAGGCGCCGGTGAAGCAGGCATCACAGAACCCCGCCTCCGCCGCTCCCGTGGAGGCCCGAAGGCGGTCGATCTCGATGAAGGCGATGCTGTCGACGCCGAGGTGGTCCCGGATCTCCTCCACGCTCATGTTGGACGCCAGCAGCTCCTTCGAGTCCCCGAAGTCCATGCCGTAGAAGCACGGCCACTTGACCGGCGGCGACGTCACCCGCAGGTGGACCTCACGGGCGCCAGATTCGCGCAGCATCCTCACGATCTGCTGCTGGGTGGTGCCCCGGACGATCGAGTCGTCGACCACGACGATGCGACGGCCCTCGATGTTGTCGCGGAGCGGGTTGAACTTCATGCGGACGCCGAGAGCCCGCATCTCCTGGGTCGGCGCGATGAACGTGCGACCGATGTAGCGGTTCTTGACCAGACCCTGGCCGAACGGGATGCCGCTGGCACGGGCGTAGCCCTCGGCCGCGGGCACGCCGGACTCGGGCACGCCCATCACCATGTCGGCCTCGACCGGTGCCTGCGCGGCGAGGGCCTCACCCTGGCGCACTCGGGCGTGGTGGACGCTCTGGCCGTACAGCCGGGCGTCGGGCCGGGCGAAGTAGACGAACTCGAAGAGGCACAGCGTGGGGTCGATCCGCTCGGGCGCGAACGGCCAGACCGAGCGGGGGGTGGCGCCGGCCTCGAGCGCGACGACCTCACCGGCGCCGACCTCGCGGATCATCTCGGCGCCGACGATGTCGAGCGCCGGGCTCTCCGAGGCGACGACCCACCCGTTGTCGCGGCGGCCGAGGCAGAGGGGGCGCAGGCCGTTCGGATCACGCACGCCGTAGACCCGGTGGGTGTCCATCAGCACGAAGGAGAACGCCCCCTCGAGCCGGGGGAGGACGGCCAGGAGGGCGTGCTCGAGAGCGTCGGGGTTGTCGTGGTCGGCGGCCACCGCCAGCTCGTGGCCGATGAGCTCGGCGACCAGGTCGCTGTCGCTCGACACCGTACCGGGAAGCATCCCGTGCTCGTCGGCCAGCTCGGCGGTGTTGGTGAGGTTGCCGTTGTGACCGAGGGCGAACTGGTGGTCGCCGACGTTGCGGTAGACGGGCTGGGCGTTGCCCCACGTGCTCGACCCGGTCGTCGAGTACCGGGTGTGGCCGATGGCCAGGTGCCCGGTGAGCGGGGCCAGGGTGCGGTCGTCGAAGACGTTCGAGACCAAGCCCATGTCGCGCACGACGGTGACGTAGTCGCCGTCGCTGACGGCCATGCCGGCGGACTCCTGACCCCGGTGCTGCAGCGCGTAGAGCCCCAGGTAGGTCAGGTGGGCGACAGGATCGGTCCGGTCGATGACGCCGAAGACGCCACAGGCCTCCTTCGGCGAGTCGTCGAAGGGATCCCTCACGACATCCATGATCGCACGCGACGGTCGCGTTCCCCACCTCCGGCCCTCACATCGTCACGCCGACGCGACCGGTCCGTCGAGCGCGGCCGGGATGCGGTCGCGCCACGCGCGGATGGCGTCGTCGAGGGCCAGGTCGACGAGCCCCTCTATGCCGATGCGGTCGCCGCCGACCCGCCCCAGGAAGGTCGTCCGCACCGCAGCCGGCGGCGTGCCCGCCAGCTCTGCGATCCGCGACGAGCTCTCGGCGGGCACGCAGATGACCACCCGGCCCGGCATCTCGGCCAGGAGGTCGGCGACGCCGTCGACGCCGTGGACGCCGATGCCGATGCCGGAGCGGACGGCCATCTCGGCCAGCGCCAGGCCGAGACCCCCGGCGCCGACGTCGTGGGCCCCGCTGAGCTCGCCGTCGTTCACGAGCTGGCGGACCAGGACGGCGAGACGGGTCACCGCGCCCAGGTCGAGCGGGTCGAGCACGCCACCTCGGCGGTCGGCCGACGCGGCCCAGGTCGACCCGGCGAGCGATCCGCCCGGCTGCTCGCCGAGCAGCAGGAGGTGGTGGCCCTCGACCAGGGTGACGCCGGGCGGGCGACGGTCGAGCCGGTCGACCACACCCAACAGGCCGATCACCGGCGTGGGGTCGATGTCGACGCCGGCGGTCTCGTTGTAGAGGCTCACGTTGCCGCCCACGACGGGCAGGCCGAAGGCCCGGCACGCCTCTGCCATCCCGTCGATGGCCTCCGAGAGCTGCCACATGACCTCGGGGTGCTCAGGGTTGCCGAAGTTGAGGCAGTTGACCACGGCGATGGGACGAGCTCCGACGCACGCCAAGTTCACCACCGACTCCGCCACCGTCGCCGCGGTGCCGACCCGGGGGTCGACCGCGCACCACCGGTGGTTGCCGTCGGTCGTGAGAGCCAGTCCCCGGCCGGTGTCGACGCCGGTGGTGGGGTGCTTCAGCCGCAGGACGGCGGCATCGCCGCCGGGCGCCTCGACGGTGTTGAGGAACAGCTGGTGGTCGTACTGCGACCACACCCATCTGGTGTCGCAGAGCTGGTCCCGCATGATCACCGTGCACTCGCCCGGCTCGGGGACACCGGGGTCCTCGGCCACCCGGGAGGTGCGATCGGCGGGGGCCGCCCGGGGCCGGTCGTAGAGCGGGGCGGCGTCGTGGAGGCTGCTGGCGGGCACGTCGGCCAGCACCTCGCCGTCGAAGCCGTCCCGGATGCGCAGGCGCCCGCCCTCGGTCACCCGGCCGATGACGCTGGCGGTGACCTCCCACCGGGCGCAGAGGCGCAGGACCTCGGGGAGGCCGTCAGGGGTGACGATGGCGAGCATCCGCTCCTGGGACTCGCTGGTCAGGACCTCGAAGGGCTCCATGTCGTGCTCTCGCCGGGGCACGGCGGTCACATCGACGTCCATGCCCACGCCCCCGCGGGAGGCCGTCTCGCTGGTGGCGCAGGTCAGACCGGCGCCGCCGAGGTCCTGGATGCCGACGACCAGCCCGGCGTCGAGCAACGTCAGGCAGGCCTCGATCAGGCGCTTCTCCTCGAAGGGGTCCCCGACCTGCACCGAGGGGCGCTTGTCCTCGCTGGTCTCGTCGAAGCCGGCCGACGCCAGCACGCTGACCCCGCCGATGCCGTCGCGGCCGGTGGCCGACCCGAGCAGGACAGCCAGGTTGCCCTGACCGGTGGCGGCGCCGAGCACGAGGCGATCGGTGGGCAGCACCCCCAGGCACAGCACGTTGACGAGCGGGTTGCCCTGGTAGCAGGCGTCGAAGTCGACCTCGCCGCCCACGTTGGGCACCCCGACGGAGTTCCCGTAGGAGGAGATGCCCGACACGACGCCCTCGGCCACCCAGCGGCTGCGGGCGTCGTCGAGGGGACCGAAGCGGAGCGGGTCCATGAGGGCGATGGGACGGGCCCCCATGGTGAAGATGTCGCGCAGGATGCCGCCGACGCCGGTGGCCGCGCCCTGTGCGGGCTCGATGAACGACGGGTGGTTGTGGCTCTCGATGCGGATTGCGGCGGCGATGCCGTCGCCCACGTCCATGACGCCTGCGTTCTCCCCGGGTCCGACGAGGACGCCCTCGCCCTCGGTGGGGAGCCGCCGGAGGTGCAGGCGCGAGGACTTGTAGGAGCAGTGCTCGGACCACATCACCGCGTACATGGCCAGCTCGAGGTGGTTGGGAGCCCGTCCGAGGATGTCGGTGATGTCGCCGGCCTCATCGTCGGTGAGGCCGAGGGCCTGGTGGATGGAGGGTCCCTCGGTCTCGGTCACGTGGGATGAACCTACCGGGACGGGTCCGCGGCCGGGAAGCCGGTCGCGAGCGGCGCCGGCGTCCGGCTCTCGCATCTCTCGGTTCCGGCGCGACACCGCTGAATGAGAAGCGCCCATCTCATGGTGGTCAACATCCTCGTTCTCGGTCACCAAAGCCTCAAGCCACTCCTCCCTCTTCGATTGACTTGTCCCGAGCGAATAGAAGTGATTGGCTGGCGCGATGCCCCCCAAGAAGACAGCCAAGAGCACACCGTCCAAGCGCACCATGTCCGATGAGCACAAGGCCGCCATCGCCCAAGGGCGGGTGGAGTCAAGAGCAGTGTCGAGGTACCTCGAGGCGCTCGCCGCGAACAAGCCCAAGCGCGGTCGCCAGCGCACGGCGAGCACCATCCAGGACCGCATCGATGCCATCGAGGCCGAGCTGGCCGATGCCGATGCCATCGCCACGCTGAACCTCCGTCAGGAGAAGCAGGACCTCGAGCGCGAGCTGCGCACCAAGCAGCCCACCGTCGACCTCAGTGCCGTCGAGGGAGACTTCGTCGCCCACGCCGCCGCCTACGGCGAGCGCAAGGGCATCAGCTACGCCGTGTGGCGGAAGTCCGGCGTGGCGCCGGCTCTGCTCGAGAAGGCTGGGATCTCCCGTCGCCGCTGACCCTCATCAGTCCTGCTCGGGGTCGGAGGGACTTGGGACCGAGCGGGAGGAGACCTCAGATCAGCCGAGCGCTAGGCGACGGGTGCGCTGGCGCGCCCGATGATCGAGCGCAGCAGCGGGATGCCGTCGACCGACCCGAGCAGCTCGCTCACGGCCCGCTCGGGGTGCGGCATCAGGCCCACGACGTTGCCGGCCTCGTTGCTGACCGCCGCGATGTCGGCTCTCGACCCGTTCGGGTTGTCGACGTAGCGGAGGACGATCTGGTCTTTCGCCTCCAGCCGGGCGAGGGTCTCGTCATCACAGGTGAAGGCGCCCTCGAAGTGGTTGATCGGCACTCGCAGCACATCGCCGACCGACGCGGCGCCGGTGAGCACCGAGCGGGTGCTCTCGACGCGCAGCTCTACAGTGGTGCACAAGAAGCGAAGGCCCTCGTTCTTGTGAAGAGCACCGGGTAGGAGCCCGGCTTCGGTGAGCACCTGGAACCCGTTGCAGATGCCGACGACGGGCCCGCCGGCACCGGCGAAGGCGGCGACGGCGTCCATCACCGGCGAGAAGCGGGCGATGGCGCCGGGGCGCAGATAGTCACCGTGGGCGAAGCCACCGGGGACGATGACCGCGTCGACGCCGTCGACGGTCGCGTCGCCGTGCCAGAGCAGCCGGGCCTCCGCGCCGAGGGACCTGAGCGCCTCCACGGCGTCGTGCTCGCAGTTGGAGCCGGGGAACTGCACGACCCCGACGGTCGCGGTCACGACGCGGCCGTGAGCGACACGTCGCTGTCCTCGATCACCGGGTTGGTGAGGAACCGGGCGCAAATGTCGGAGACCTCGGTCCGCGCCGCGCTCTCGGAGTCCGCGGTCACCTGGAACCGGATGGCCTTGCCGACCCGCACCCCGGTGACGCCGTCGAAGCCGAGCGCCGGCAACGAGCGTTCGATGGTCTGGCCCTGGGGGTCCGCCACGCCCTGGCGGGGGCTCACCTCCACCAGCACGTCGAACCGCATGGCGGTCATGGTGGCACACCGGCCGACGCGCTTCCGAACGCCAGTGGGCCCGGAGCACCCCCGCCCGCTCGGGCCCCGGACCTACCCCGAAGCGCCACTCGACCGGTAGCTCGGAGGCGTCGCGGTAGGTGACCTGCTCGTGGACAAACGAGAAGGTCACCTCCGACGGGGGGAGCAGACCGAGCAGGGCCCGCCAGAGCCGCGCGCCGTCGCGGCCCAGCTCTTCGATCACGAAGTGCTCCACCTTGCGGCGGTCGGGCGCGATCAGATCGAACGTCGTGTCCCACCGGGCGGCCCACGCGTCGAGTCGGTCCACGACCGATGCGGGGAGGCCCAGGCTCGACGGGTCGAGGTCGACGTCGCGGTCCACGTCCCAGAGCGGGTGGTGGCCCCACTCGTGGCGGAGCTCGATCCGGCGGGGCGCCATGACCGAACGGTAGCGGCGAGCGAGCACGGGTCGTGGTTCAGCTCACGTGCCGCCGGGCCAGTCCGCCAGCGCCCGACCGGTGATGCGTTCGTAGGCCTCGCGGTAGCGGGCGGCACTGGCCGCCACGACCGCGTCGGGCAGGCGGGGCGGCGGCGGGGTCTTGTCCCAGTCGAGGGTCTCGAGGTGGTCGCGCACCGGCTGCTTGTCGAACGACGGCGGGGTCGTGCCGGGGTGCCAGGAGTCCGCCGGCCAGAAGCGCGAGGAGTCCGGGGTCAGGACCTCGTCGGCCACGATCAGCTCGCCGTCGATCAGGCCCAGCTCGAACTTGGTGTCGGCGATGACGATCCCCCGCTCGGCGGCCCACGCCGCCCCCCGGCGGTAAAGCTCGAGGCAGACGTCGCGGGTCCGCTCGGCCAGGTCGCGACCCACCAGCCCGACCGCCTCCTCGAACGAGAGGTTGACGTCGTGATCGCCGACCGCGGCCTTGGTCGACGGCGTGAACACCGGCTCGGGCAGCCGATCGGACTCCTGCAGCCCCTCGGGCAAGGGGGCCCCGTGCATGGTGCCCGAGGTGCGGTACTCCTTCCACGCCGAACCGGTGAGGTAGCCGCGAACGATGCACTCGATGGGCAGCATCTCGGCCCGGCGGCAGAGCATCACCCGCCCGGCGAGCGACGGGTCACGGGCCTCGCTCGGCAGGTCGTCCAGCTCGGTGGAGATCAGGTGCCCGGGCGCCACGTCGGCCAGGTGCTCAAACCAGAACGCGGACATGGCGGTGAGCACCCGACCCTTGTCGGGGATGGGCTCGGCCATCACCACGTCGAAGGCCGACACCCGGTCGGAGGTGACGAGCAGGAGCCGGTCGTCACCGGCGTCGTAGATCTCGCGGACCTTGCCGGAGGACAGGTGGGGAAGGGCGATCTCGGGCACGGATGCAGAACCTACCGGGCCGGTCGCGGCTAGAGGAGCGGCGCCGGTGCGTAGGCGGCGGCGTCGGGATCCGCCGCGGCCAGGGCGCCGACCTCCGCGACGAAGGCCGCGGTCTGGGCCGGGGCGCGGCCGACGAAGCTCAGCGGCTCGGCGACCACCGCAGCCACCTGCTCGGCCCCCAGGCCGAGGCGCTCATCGGCGCCGAGCCGGTCGAGCAGGTCGTTGTCGGCCGCGCCCTTCTCCCGCATCTCGAGGGCGACGGCCACGGCGTGGTCACCGATGGCCTCGTGGGCGACCTCGCGCCCGACGCCGGCGCGGACCGCCGCCATCAGGACCTTGGTGGTGGCCAGGAAGGGCAGGTAGCGCTGGAGCTCGCGCTCGACCACCGCGGGGAACGCGCCGAACTCGTCGAGCACGGTCAGGGCCGTCTCGCACACGCCGTCGACGGCGAAGAAGGCATCGGGCAGGGCCACCCGCCGCACGACCGAGCAGCTCACATCGCCCTCGTTCCACTGGTCTCCGGCCAGGGCCGTCACCATGGCCAGGTGGCCCCCGAGGACGGCGGAGAGCCCGCAGATCCGCTCCGCAGAGCGGGTGTTCATCTTGTGGGGCATCGCGGAGGAGCCGACCTGGCCGGGAGCGAAGCCCTCGGTGACGAGCTCCTGGCCGGCCATGAGGCGGATCGTGGTGGCCAGGCTGGTCGGACCGGCGGCGGCCTGCACGAGAGCCGCCACCACGTCGAGGTCGAGCGAGCGCGGGTAGACCTGGCCCACGTTGGTGAGCACGGCGTCGAAGCCCAGCGCAGCGGCCACCTCGGTCTCGAGGTGGTCGACAGCGGCGTCGGACCCGAGCAGGTCGAGCATGTCCTGCTGGGTGCCGACGGGGCCCTTGATGCCCCGAAGCGGGTAGCGGGCGAGGAGGTCGTCGAGGCGACCGAGGGCGAGCAGGGTCTCCTGCCCGGCGTTGGCGAAGCGCTTGCCGAGCGTCGTGGCCTGGGCCGGCACGTTGTGGCTGCGGCCCGCCATCACCAACGTCTCGTGCTCCGCGGCGCGAGCGGCCATGCGCACCAGCACCGCGACGAGCCGGCGGCGGACGAGGCGCAGGGCATCGCGCACCTGGAGCTGCTCGACGTTCTCGGTGAGGTCGCGCGACGTCATGCCGGCGTGGATCGCCTCGTGGCCGGCCAGGGCCGAGAACTCCTCGATGCGGGCCTTCACGTCGTGGCGGGTGACCCGCTCCCGCGACGCGATCGACCCGAGGTCGACCCGCTCGGCGACCGCCTCGTAGGCCTCGATCACCCCGTCGGCCACCGCGACGCCCAGGTCGCGCTGGGCTCGTAGCACCGCCAACCACAGCCGACGTTCGAGGACGACCTTGGTCCCGGGCGACCAGAGGTCGACCATGGCCGGACTGGCGTACCGCAGGGCGAGCACGTTGGGGGGCGTTGCGGTCACCTGCCGATCGTACCGGCGGTCCCGCCGCCGCTCCCCTTCCTCAAGGGCGGGACGACCCGTCCGATGGGGGGTGGTGACCATCGGCCTCGGTGCAGACGCGCCCACGCACGAGAGCTGCGTCCTGCACCCCTTCGAGACCGCCGAGCGCCTCTGTCACGAGTGTGGCCGCTGGCACTGCGACGGATGCCTCGTCACGCCCTGGGGCCCCCGCAAGCCCGCGCTGTGCATCTCGTGTGCCATCGGGCGCTCCGGCGTGCGTCGATCCTCTGGTGCGCCCAAGGTGCGTTCGGCCCGCGAGATCCGCACCATCGAGAAGGCCGAGCGCCGGGCGGAGCGCAACGAGCACCGGCGTGGCGCGGTCGTCACCGCCGGCGGGCTCACCCGCACGCCGCTCCCGTCGGTCGACGCCCACGGCTCCCGTCCGCGCCGCTCGCTGCGGAGCCGGCTCCGCCCGGCCTGATCGGCCGCCACCCCGACCTCAGGTCGAGGACGGGACCGGCGTGGCTCGCGCCACCCGATCCTCGGCCAGCTGGTCTGCGAGCGCGGCGTCGCCGACGGCCAACAGTTGGACGACCAGGAGAGCGGCGTTCACGGCGCCGTCGACCGCGACCGTGGCGACCGGGATGCCCGGGGGCATCTGCACGGTGCTCATCAGCGCGTCGACGCCGTTGAGGGCACCGCGCGAAAGGGGGACGCCCACGACCGGCAGGGTGGTGTGGGCGGCGACGGCGCCCGCGAGGTGGGCCGCCATCCCTGCGCCGCAGACGAACGCGGCGAAGCCCTCGTCGCGGGCGGTGGCGGCGAGGGTCGCGACCTCGGTGGGCGTGCGGTGCGCCGAGAGGACGCGGACGTCCGCCTCGATGCCGAAGCCGGCGAGCGTGGCGGCCACCGGGGCCATCTTCTCGCCGTCGTTCGGAGAACCCATGAGCACCGCGACCTTGTACGTGGACATGGCCCGGACCGTAGCCCCGGCGCCGCCACCCGACGGCCGGCCCGCCCTGACCCGCCTCGCGCCCCGGCCGGAGGGCGGCGGAAGAGCCCAGAGTCGTGGGGCGTTGCCCCCTGGTGTCCGCCTCCCCTCTGCGAGCGGACCGCACCCGGAGACCCCGCCCCATGTCGCACCCGCTCCTCTCGGTCCTCGACCTCTCGATCGTGGGTCGCGGCTCGACCCCTGCCGACGCCCTCGCCTCCTCCCGGCTTCTGGCCCAGGGGGTCGAGCGGCTCGGCTACCACCGCTACTGGGTGGCCGAGCACCACAACATGCCCGGCATCGCCAGCTCCTCACCACCCGTGCTCATCGCCCACCTCGCCGCCCACACGACGACCCTGCGCCTCGGGTCCGGTGGCGTCATGCTGCCCAACCACTCGCCCCTGGTCGTCGCCGAGCAGTTCGGCATGCTCGAGGCCCTCCACCCCGGGCGCATCGACCTGGGGCTGGGCCGGGCGCCGGGCACCGACCAGGTGACTGCCGCCGCTCTCCGGCGCAGCACGCGACGCGAAGGCGACGACGAGTACTTCAACCAGCTCGGCGAGCTGCTCGCCTACTTCAACGGCACGTTCCCCGACGACCACCCCTTCGGACGCATCGTGGCCACCCCCGGCCGGGGCTACCAGCCGGCCATCTGGCTGCTCGGCTCGAGCGACCAAAGCGCGCACCTGGCCGGGGCGCTCGGCCTGCCGTTCTCCTTCGCCCACCACTTCGCCGCCGGCAACACCGATGTCGCCGTCGCGACCTACCGCCGGGCGTTCCAGCCCTCGGCGGTGCTCGACGAGCCGTACCTCATGCTGGGCGTCAACGTCTTGTGCGCGCCGTCGAACGACGAGGCCCAGTACATCGCCGGCCCCGGCAAGCTGTCCATGGCCCGCCTGCGCCAAGGCCGGCCCGACGTGTACCCCACCCCCGAGGAGGCGGCCGCCCACAGCTACTCACCGCTGGAGGCGGAGACGGCGAGGAGCTGGGGCCGCAACCACGTCATCGGGACCCCCGACGGCGTCCGTGCCGGCCTCCTCGAGCTGGCCGACCGCACCGGCGCCGAGGAGCTGATGATCACCACCATGGCCCACGGCCCCGACCACCGGATGCGCAGCTACAAGCTGGTCGCCGACGTCATGGCGCTCACCCCCGCCCCCGCCTGAGCTGGTCGCGACAGCAGCCTGGTTCTGGTCGCGGAACCCGTCGTCCCCGCAACGTCGATCGCGACCAGTTCTCAGCAGCCCTGGTTCTGGTCGCGGAACCCGTCCTCCCCGCAACGCCTTTCGCGACCAGTTCCCGGCAACCCTGGTTCTGGTCGCGGAACCCGCCCGCCCAGCAACGTCGATCGCGACCAGTTGGTGGCGGGTCGGTCAGGGCGCCGCGATGTCGGCGCGGTGGTGCAGGCCCGGCCACGAGATGCACGCCATGGCCTCATAGGCGCGCCGGCGCGCCGTGGCGGAGTCGGGGCCCCGGCCGACGACGTTCAGCACCCGGCCGCCATCGGTGATGAGGTGCCCCTCGTCGTCGAGGGCGACGCCGGCGCAGAGCACCTCGGCCCCGTCGATCGCCCGAGCCGCCTCCAATCCCTCGATCCGGTCGCCGGTGCGGGGCGCGACCGGGTAGCCGTCGCTGGCCGCCACCACGGCCACGACGACGTCGTCGGTGGTGGTGACCGGCGGGGCCCGGCCGAGGTCACCGTCGGCCGCGGCGGCCAGCAGCTCGGCCAGGTCGGACGTGACCCGCAGGAGCACCACCTGGGAGTCGGGGTCTCCGAAGCGGACGTTGTACTCGATCAGCTTGGGGCCGTCGGGGGTGAGCATCAGCCCGGCGTAGAGCACGCCTCGGTAGTCGACGCCCCGGGCGCGAAGGGCCGCGAGGGTGGGTTCGACGAAGCGTGCGACCACCTCGTCGCCTAGCTCGACCCCGGCGACCGGCACCGGGGACCAGGCCCCCATGCCCCCGGTGTTGGGCCCCGCGTCGCCATCGCCCAGGCGCTTGAAGTCCTGGGCCGGCGGAAGGGTCACGGCCCGGGTGCCGTCGCAGATGGCGAACACCGATGCTTCGGGGCCGGTGAGGCCCTCCTCGATCACCACCGTGCGCCCGGCGGCGCCGAACGACAGGCCCGAGAGCTTGTCGCGCACGTCGGCTGCGGCCTCCTCAAAGGACTCGGTGACCAGCACGCCCTTGCCGGCGGTCAGTCCATCGGTCTTCACCACGTAGAGCCCGGGCAGCGTCTGGAGGAAGGCCAGCGCCGGGTCCACCTCGGAGAACACGCCGTAGCGGGCGGTCGGCACGCCCGCCTGGCCGACGAGCTCCTTCATGTAGGCCTTGGACCCCTCGACGCGGGCTCCGTCCGCGCCGGGGCCGAGCACCCGTCGGCCGGCCGCCCGCAACCGGTCGGCCAGGCCGTCGACGAGTGGCTGCTCCGGTCCGATCACGAACAGGTCGGCCTCGAGGTCCTCCGGGTCGGTGGCGACCGAATCCGGGATGCCCGGGTTCCCGGGCGCCACCACGACCTCGGCGGTGCACCCGAGGGCGATCGCCAAGCCGTGCTCGCGCCCTCCGGAGCCCACGATGCAGACCCTCACGTCGACCCACCGCAGCGAACTGGTCGGGAGATCGGGTGCTCCCACCCCCAGATCCCGTACCAGTACGAGGGGGACGCGGTCCGCAGGGGGCACGCCCGCACATCTGGCGGCGAGGGTGGACGAACTGGTCGGGATAGTGGGTGCTCCCACCCCCAGATCCGGTACCGGTACGAGGGGGTGACCACTCGGGACGGGGAGCTCACGGGTCGCGGCGGTGGACGAACTGGTCGCGGCCCGGCCCGGTGCCCACCAGGGCGACCGGGACGCCGACCTCGGACTCGAGGCGATCGAGGTACGCGGCCGCCTCGGCCGGCAGGTCCGACGCCTCGGTGACGGCGGTGAGGTCGGTCCGCCACCCGGGCATCTCCTCGTAGACGGGACGGGCGGCGTGGAGATCCGACTGGTGGTACGGGAGCTGGGTGGTGCGCTGGCCGTCGACCTCGTAGGCGACGCACAGCTTCACCGTCTCGAGCGCGTCGAGGATGTCGAGCTTGGTGATGGCCAGCTCCGACAGCGAGTTCAGGCGTACCGCATGGCGCAGCATCACCGCGTCGAACCAGCCCGGGCGACGGCGACGGCCAGTGTTGACCCCGTACTCCCGGCCCACGTCGACGAAGTGGTCCCCCATCCGGACCTCCTCGGCGTCGACGCCCTCGCGGTCCTTGCCGCCGATGGCGTCATACGACATGGCCAGCTCGGTGGGGAAGGGCCCGGTGCCGACGCGGGTGACGTAGGCCTTGGCCACGCCGACCACGCGGTCGATGTAGCGGGGGCCGACGCCGGCGCCCGTGCAGACCCCGCCGGCGACCGGGTTCGACGAGGTGACGAACGGATAGGTCCCGTGGTCGAGGTCGAGGAACGTGGCCTGCGCCCCCTCGAAGAGCACGTGCTGGCCGGCATCGAGGGCGTCGTGCACCAGGTTGACGGTGTCGGCGATGTGGTCCCGGATTCGAGGCAGGTACTCGTCGAGGTAGCGATCGGCGATCTCGTCGACGTCGAGGGGCAGCTGGTTGAAGACCTTGGCCAGGACCTGGTTCTTCTCCTTGGCCAAGGCCTCCAGCTTGGTCCGGAAGATCTTGGCGTCGAGCAGGTCCTGCACCCGCAGCCCCACCCGCGACGACTTGTCGGCGTAGGCCGGCCCGATGCCCCGCTTGGTCGTGCCCAGCTTGGCCCGGCCCAGGCGGCGCTCGGTGAGGCGGTCGATCTCCTGGTGGAACGGCAGGATGAGGTGGGCGTTGCCGCTGACCCGCAGGCGCGAGACGTCGACGCCCCGGCGGGCGAAGGTGTCCATCTCGGCGATGAGCACCTGCGGGTCGACCACCACCCCGTTGCCGATGACGGGGGTGATGTGGTCGTAGAGGATGCCGCTGGGCAGGAGCTGGAGGGCGAACTGCTCGCCGTCGACGACCAGGGTGTGGCCGGCGTTGTGGCCGCCCTGGTAGCGGACGACCATCGACGCCTCCTTGGCGACGAGGTCGGTGAACTTGCCCTTGCCCTCGTCACCCCACTGGGTGCCGACCAGGACGGTGGCGGGCACGACGGTCTCCTCTGATGCGGACAGGACGATGGGAACCTACCTGTCGGGCACCGCACCGGGCGCGCCCACACCGCGACCGGGGCTCAGATCCGGCCGCACACCTTCATGCCGTAGGTCGAGAACCGCGTGCGCAGCTCCTCGTCCTCCCGGATCAGGTCGCGCCCCTGGCCGGGCCGGAGGTTCAGCTCCTTGATCAGCGCGGTCAGGTCGTCGTACACGTCGGCGAGGTAGCGGGCGTCGTCGCCGGGCGGGGTGATGCCGCGCAGCCCGCCGTCGAGGCGCTTGTACTGGGGGATCACCCGGGCCCGCACCCAGCGCTCCGGACGGGGGTCGACCGTCGGCGCCGCGTCCGGCGCCGCGTCGTCACCACCGCGCAACTCCTCCTGGTAGGTCTCCTCGAGGTCCGCGAGCCGGTCGTCGGTGCTCTGGCAGATCCCGTCGGCGGCGACGACGTACTCTGCCTGGCTGGAACCCGATGAGGACGCGCAGCCGGCAACGGACCCCAAGGCGAGGGCGACGACGAGGATGACGACCGGAACCGGACGGGGCGCGGCGGGGGTGCGACCGAGACGGACCATGTGGTCCCATCGGCTCCCGGAGGTCGACTGTGAGCGTGGGTCTGGACCTCAGGCGTCGCCGATGGCGTAGAACTTCCCGCCGCGGGCACCGACGTAGATCCGCCCGTCCCACACCGCGGGGGTGGACTCGACGCAGCCCTCGAGCTGCACGCTCCACAGCTCGGGCGGCGGAACGCGGGGGTCCGACACGTCGAAGCCGTGGAGCGCGCCGTTGCAGTCACCCTGGATCCACACGTCGTCGACGATGGCGGGCGAGGACCACGTGGGCCCGGGCAGGTCCTTCTCCCACAGGATCTCACCGCTCTCCTGGTCGACGCCGACGATGCGACCGCTGTCGGTCGGCGCGTAGACGACACCGCCGGCGATGGCCGGGGTGGCCCACATGCCCCGGTCGTCGGCCACCGACCACACGATGGGGTCATCAGGGTTCGAGGGGTCGAGCTTCACCAGCTGGCCGACCTCGAGGTTGCGCTCGCTGCTCGAGGCCCGCTCCACCTCCTGGGCGACGTAGAGCATCCCTTCCTCGTCGATCACGATCGAGGCGTCGATGTCGTCGCCGGCCCAGAACCGGAAGGTGCGGATCGGGTCCTCGCCGTTGGCCACACCGGAGATGTCCCAGCCCTGGACGAGCCCGCCCGAGTTGGCGAAGTAGAGGGTGTCGCCCGATATCGCGAGGGAGTTCTCGACCGAGACGTCGTTGACCCGGCTGCCCGACCCCGCCAGGTCGGCGAGGAGCTCCTCGTCCCAGGCGGGCGCGTTGAACACGACCTCGGGGGCGACGGTGACCAGGCCGTCGTCACCCATGGCGCGGTTGAGCTTCACGATGTAGAACTGCCCGTTCTCCCCGCCCTGGAAGAGGTGGTCGTCGATCACCAGCGGCGAGCTGTCCCAGTCGTCGTTCCACTTGGTGGGCGAGACCTCGTCAGCCGCCATGCTCCACAGGCTCTCGGCCGCACCGCTGGCGCGGTCGGTGGCGATGACGTGGAAGTCGGCTCGGCTGCCGCTGTAGAGCAGGGGGAAGCCGTCGGGGTCGCGGGTGACCGAGCCCTTGACGATGTCGCCGATGTCGAAGGCGCCGATGAGGTCCGAGCCGTCGTCGCCGTCCAGGAAGTGGATGTTCTTGTCGTAGGCCCCGAAGCCGACCCACGTCGTGCCGTCGTCCTCCCAGACCGAGGGCTGGCCGGTCCAACCCGTGCCGCACCAGGTCTTCGAGGCGCCGCCCACGCTCGACTCCCCGCAGAAGCCTCCGCCCTCGGGCACGCTCCAGAGCACCTCGGGAGCGGCCGGGGCCGGGCCGGTGCCGTAGAACGAACGGGTCGGGTTGCCCCGGAACGTGAGCAGGCCTTCCACCTCGGTCGTCCACGGGTTGCCCGACGAGGCCGGGTCGACCCAGCCGTCGTAGTCCGACCCGTTGGCCGTGGGCCCATCCGCCCCCTCGGCCTCCCCCTCCTGCTCGGCGTCCCCCGTCCCGCCGTTCTCGCCTTCGGCCCCTGCCGCCGGGCCGTCGGGGACCGCGGCGACCTCATCGGCCTCCGGGCGGGTGGGCGACGACGCGCTCGAGCTGTTCGCCGTGGCGAAGGGCCCCGTGCCCGCGACCCGGTCGTTGACGCACGCGAAGACCACCAGGGTCAGGACCGTGAGGGTGCCCACCAGCCGCTGCTGGCGCCGGTGCTTGATCCGGGAGCGGAGGGGTTGGCCCTGCAGGGGACCGTCGGCGTGCACGGGCCGATGCTAGGGACTCGCGGTGCCCGCCCCCGGGACAGCCCCGGCGCCGGTCGCTGGGAGCGGCCCCTCCAGTCCTACGCATCGGACCTGGTCGCCGGGAACACCAACGACAAGGGTGACGTCTTCACGGTCGATCGCACCACCGGGACGACCACCCGCGTCACCGACGGCAACGACGACTCCTACGATCCGGCCGTCTCGGCCGACGGCCGCCACATCACGTTCCACTCACGAGCGTCCGACCTGGTCCCGGGCGACGCCAACGGCCGAACCGACGTCTTCACCTGGGACCGCACCACCGGGGTCATCACCCGCATCACCGACGGCAACGATGACTCCGGCGGGGCCGCCATCTCCAGCGATGGACGCCACATCACATTCGGGTCCTTCGCCTCGGACCTCGTCGCCGACGACACCAACGGCGAGAGGGACCTCTTCGTTTGGGATCAGGTGACTTCGACGACCACGCGCATCAGCGATGGGACCGGCGGCTGGAGCTACCCGACGATCTCCGCCGACGGATCCCAGGTCGCGTTCTCCTCCGCAGGGTCACCGCTGGCGCCCGACGACACCGACGGCCACCACGATGTCTTCGTCTGGAGCCACCTGGGTTGACTCATTCGTCCGGCCGACCTCGCCCGCCCGCCTCCTGTCGAGGACTCGGCCGCCGAGCGCCTCGGACCGGCCGCCCCTGACGAGAATCCGGCGGCATCGCCGCGGCTACGTCGCTACTCTGACGGCATGGCCACGACGATCACGATTCGAAACGTGCCCGAAGCCACCCGCAAGGTGCTGGCGTCGAGGGCCGCGGCGGAGGGCAAGTCGCTGCAGGAGTACCTGCTCGGTGAGGTGAACGAGATGGCCGGTCTCCCGACCGTCGCCGAGGTCGTCGCCCGGGCCCGGGACCGGGTCGATGCGACCGGCCAGTCGATCGGGACCGACCAGATCCTCGCCGCCCTTCGCGCCGATCGCGACCGGTGATCGTGGTCGACGCCTCGGTGCTGGTGTCGGCCCTCGCCGACCAGGGGCGCGATGCGCGTTGGGCGGCCGAGCACGTCGCCGGGTCCCGCCTCGCCGCGCCCCACCACGCCGTGGTCGAGGTGGCCAACGTGCTGCGCCGCCTCGAGGGCGCATCGCTCATCAACTCGACGGCCGGAGCGCTGGCCCACCACGACCTCGTCGCTCTGCGGATCGATCTCTACCCCTATCGGCCGTTCGCCGCCCGCGTCTGGGTCCTTCGCCACAACGTGACCGCGTACGACGCGGCCTACCTGGCCCTGGCCGAGGCGCTCGACATCCCCTTGGTGACCCTGGACCGTCGCATGGCCGGCGCCCCCGGTCCGAGCTGCGAGATCCTGGTGCCCCCACGCTCGTGACGCCGCGCCGCCCTGAACCCCTCAACCCCTGACGCCCGCAGCACGATGGCCGCAATGGGTCTGAGGTCGGGTTCGGCTGTCGCCGACCGCTCAGGAGCGAGGTCACATAACAGATGTGCACTCACCAGTCGATAGCGTCGGACCATGGACGATCCGACCGCCGAGGACCAGATCCGGGCCCTGCGCCTCAGGGCCGGTCTGACCCAAGCCGAGCTGGCCCGACGGGTCGGCACCACGCAGTCCGCGATCGCCCGGTGGGAGCGCGGGGCGGTGTCACCATCGCTGCGCACGGCCCACCGCCTGGCCGCGGCGTGCGGCCACGACCTGGCCTTCGTCGCCGAGGGCGCCGTCGAGCCTGAGGCCGCGACGCTCGACGACGGGCAACGGGCCCGGATCGAGGCCAACCTCCGCCTCACCCCCGCGCAGCGCCTCGACCGGGCCACCAGGGCGGCCAACTTCGTCCTGCGCGGGCGCCGGTCGATGTCCGCGGCGCGACGGTGACCTGGTGCGTGATCCCGAGCCCTTCGACCCCGGTGCGATCCTGCGCGTGCTCGCGGCCCACGGGGTCGACCATGTGGTGATCGGAGGCATCGCCGCCGCGCTCCACGGTGCCGACCACGTCACGACCGACATCGACATCACCCCCCGTCGAGACGCGCCGAACGCCCAGCGGCTCTCCTCCGCCCTCGCGGAGCTCGATGCCCGCATCCGGGTGGCGGGGATCGTCGGGGGCCTGAGTTTCGACCACGACGGTCGCAGCCTCCTTGGCTCCGGGGTGTGGAACCTGACGACACGCCACGGCGACCTCGACATCTCCTTCATCCCGACCGGCACCGACGGCTGGGACGACCTACGCCCGGGGGCGGTGGTCGTCGACCTCGACGGCACGTCGGTCGCCGTGGCCGCCCTCGAGGACGTCATCCGGTCGAAGGAGGCCGCCGACCGGCCCAAGGACCGACTGATCCTGCCGGCCCTTCGCGCCCTGCTGGGACATCGTTGAACCGGCTTCGCATCGGGGAGCGGCCGCACCGCACCGAGCCTCTCAGGGCGACTGCTTCGATCAGGTGGAGACGAGCCCGGCCACCGAGAGCTCGGCGGCGGCGTACGGCAGTGCAACGGATGCGCCGACGCGGTGCTCGTTGCGCTGGCTGTAGCCCGACGGCGTGGGACCGAGGTGCTCGTACAACGCCTCGTGAGTGACCACCCAGTAGGACGGGAAGCCGGCCTCGCCATAGAGCCGGGCCTTCACAGTCAGGTCGAATGTCGCGGTGTGATCGGCCACCTCAACGACGAGGACGACGTCGTCGCTGGCCCAACGGGACAGCCGGTCGCCGAGCATCCCGACCGGCTGGGCGGCAGCCCGGCGGACCCAGCAGTCAGGGTCGGGCAGCGAATCGCCGGCGGGCAGGGTCTGGGTGGTGATCTCGACGCCCTCGGCCGACAGGGCCCGGATGAGGCGGGCCGTGGTCGCGCCGTGCCAATCGCCGATCACCACAGGGATCACCTCACCGTCGACCATCTCCACCCGCCGCTCGAACGCCCCCGCCTCCCAGGCCCGCACGAACCCCTCGGGGGTCCACCGGTAGGTGAGGATCGCCTCGGTCACACCCCTAACGGTACATGCGGCCCAGGCGGTCGCCGATCTCGCGGTTGCCGACCCGCGTGACCTGCTGGGACAGCGGTGAGAGAACCCATGGTTCTGGCTCGACTTCAACATCGACGACGCCATCGGCGGCCAAGTCGAGCTCGGATCCACCCGCCTCTACACCCGACGCCTCGCCCAAGCCGGCACCAACGACCCACCCCCCACCACCCACCAGCGCCACCACTGGCCATCACGACGACATCACTGCCCGCCGCCACCGTCGGCCAGCCGTACGCAGCCACGCTCACCGCCACCGGCGGTCGAGCCCCCTACACCTGGACCGCCGCGGGCCTGCCCAGCGGACTGTCGCTGTCTGGCGACCGAATCACCGGCACCCTGGTCCCCGACGACACCAACAACCACTCGGATGTGTTCGTGTGGGACCGACACGGCTGAGCATCCTCACCCGTCGACGGTGATCTCGCCGTCCGGCGCCTACCTTGACGTTGTCGCCGTCGGCGACCTTGCTCTCGAGGAGGGCGACGGCGAGGCGGTCACCGGTCTCACGCTCTCAGCCTCCGAGATGCTCGCAACGGTCCGATCCAGCGAACGCGGTTGACTGCCTCGGCCGCAGTCGAGGTCTTGCTGCAGTCGGCCCGAGGTCGTTGGGTCCAACCGAGGCTTGCCTGGGCCGATGGGATCTCGGTGCCGGAGCACTTCTACGTCGAGGTGATCGGGACGATCCGCGGGTTCGAGCAGACGGAGGAGATCGATGCCGTCCGTGCCCGTGCGATGGTCGACCAAGTGCATGCCTGGCCTCTTCACCGGTCGGCGGTCCGCCCAATCATCGAAGCGGGGTGGGACATGCGGCACAACATCCGCATCGCCGACGCGGTATACGTCGAGCTTGTCCGGCTGCTCGATGCCGAGCTGGTGACCTCCGATCGGCGGCTGGCAAGCGCGCCCCGCCTGGGCGTATCGGTCGTCATCCCGCCTGCCTGACGGGGACGTAGACCGGACCGACCCGGTGAATCCGAGTGCTCCTCGGACGGATGCTGCCGCGCCGCTGCGAGGGACCCGCGACCCAAGGGCGCCGGGCGGGCATCGTCAGCTGTCGGGGGTGCGCACGTCGCAGCCCAACGCCGGCGCCCGAGCCAGCCGCCGGTCGAGCGTGACCAGGGGGACGCCCAACGCCTCGGCCAGGGCGACGTAGCTGGCGTCGTAGGACGTGAGGTTGGCCCGCAGATCCCACGCCCTCGGCACGAGTGCGCCGTAGCCCACGAGGTCGACGGGCAGATCGACGAGGTCGGCATGGGCCTGCACCGCTTCCGAGCTCGTCATCAGACCGGCCATCTCGTGGCGTCGCAGGATGTTGGCCGTCTCGAAGGGCGCCAGGTGCGGAGCGGCCAGGTCATGGCCGCGCACCTCTGTGTGCGCCCACTCTCCCTCCAGCCCCGCCGCCACCAGTGCGAACAGGACCGAGGAGTCGACGACCACGGTCACCATCGATCGGCGTCGCGCGCGGCCAGGATCGACTCGGTCGTCACCGAGGACCCTGTCGCCGCCACCCGCGCCCGGGCACGGTCGAGCACGTCGTCAACCGTCGCCGCGCTCGACAGACGGGTCAGCTCACGGAGCAGGTGCTCCTGCAGCGACCGGCCCTGGCTGGCCGCACGAGCCGCGAGCGCATCTCGCACCGGATCCGGGACGTTGCGGATGGTGATCGTGACGGTCATGCATGCACAATAGCGCTGCTGCATGCGCAAGGCCATCGCCTCGGGCCACGGTCCGGGGCTCAACCCTCGACGTACTGGCTGGGTTGGCTGCTGGAGCAGCCAGGTCGCAGCCCAGTACGACGGGTTTGGAGTGCGGGTCGGTCGGTCGATCAGCCCTCGACGGTGATGGCGCCGTCGTGGCCGACGTCGACGGTCACGGTGTCGCCCTCCGCCACCTTGCCCTCGATCAGGTCGACGGCCAGGCGGTCGCCGATCTCACGCTGGATGACCCGCTTGAGGGGACGGGCCCCGAAGGCGGGGTCGAAGCCCTCGCGGGCCAGAGCCACGAGGGCACCGGGCGTGACCTCGAGGGCGATGCGCCGGGCCTCGAGGCGACGCCGCAGCGACTCCAGCTGGATCTGAACGATGGGGCCCAGGTCGTCCTCGGTGAGCGAGCGGAACCGCACGATGTCGTCGATGCGGTTGATGAACTCCGGCTTGAAGAAGTCCTGCGGATCACCGGGCAGGTTCGAGGTCATGATCAGCACCGTGTTGGTGAAGTCGACAGTGCGACCCTGGCCGTCGGTGAGGCGGCCGTCGTCGAAGACCTGGAGCAGCACGTTGAACACGTCGGGGTGGGCCTTCTCGATCTCGTCGAGCAGCACCACCGAGTACGGGCGGCGGCGCACCGCCTCGGTGAGCTGGCCGCCCTCGCCGTAGCCGACGTACCCGGGAGGGGCGCCGATGAGGCGACTCACCGTGTGCTTCTCCATGTACTCGCTCATGTCGATGCGCACCATGGCCTTGGCGTCGTCGAAGAGGAACTCGGCGAGGGTGCGGGCCAGCTCGGTCTTGCCCACGCCGGTGGGCCCGAGGAACAGGAACGAGCCGATGGGGCGGTCGGGGTCCGACAGGCCGGCCCGGCTGCGGCGGATGGCGTTGGCCACGGCGGCCACCGCGGTGTCCTGGCCCACGACCCGGGCGTGGAGCACGTCTTCCATGCGGACGAGCTTGGCGACCTCGCCCTCCATCATTCGGGTGACGGGGACACCGGTCCACGAGCTGACGATGCCGGCCACATCCTCCTCGTCGACCTCCTCCTTCAACATGCGCTTGGTGGACTGCAGCTCGGCCAGGCGGGCGGTGGCGGTGTCGACCTGCTTCTCGAGGGCGGGGACCTGGCCGTAGCGGATCTCCGAAGCCTTCTCGAGGTCGGGCTCACGCTCGAGCTCGCTGCGGCGGGCCTCGAGGGACTCCTTCAGCTCACGGATGTCCTCGATGGCCTCCTTCTCGGCCTGCCAGTGGGCCTTCATGCCACCGGAGGTCTCGCTGAGGTCGGCCAGCTCGCGCTCGAGGGCGGCCAGGCGCTCGGCCGAGGCCGGGTCGGTCTCCTTGGCCAGCGCCACTCGCTCGATCTCGAGCTGGCGGATGCGGCGCTCGACGACGTCGATCTCGGTCGGCAGCGAATCGATCTCGATGCGGAGCTTCGACGCCGCCTCGTCGATGAGGTCGATGGCCTTGTCGGGCAGGAAGCGCCCGGTGAGGTAGCGGTCCGACAGCACGGCCGCGGCGACCAGGGCGGAGTCCTGGATGCGCACCCCGTGGTGGACCTCGTAGCGCTCGGCCAGGCCCCGCAGGATGGCGATGGTGTCCTCGACCGAGGGCTCGCCGACGAAGATCTGCTGGAAGCGGCGCTCAAGGGCGGCATCGGTCTCGATGAACTTGCGGTACTCGTCGAGGGTCGTGGCCCCGACGAGGCGCAGCTCGCCGCGGGCCAGCATGGGCTTGATCATGTTGCCGGCGTCCATGGCCCCCTCGGCCTTGCCGGCGCCGACGATGGTGTGGAGCTCGTCGATGAAGGTGATGACCTCGCCCTCGGCGTCGGTGATCTCCTTGAGCACCGCCTTGAGGCGCTCCTCGAACTCGCCGCGGTACTTGGCCCCCGCGACCATGCCGCCGAGGTCGAGGGAGATGACCCGGCGGTTCTTCAGACCCTCGGGCACGTCGCCCTCGACGATGCGCCGGGCCAGGCCCTCGACGATCGCGGTCTTGCCGACGCCGGGCTCGCCGATGAGCACCGGGTTGTTCTTGGTGCGGCGGGATAGCACCTGGATGGTGCGGCGGATCTCCTCGTCGCGCCCGATGACCGGATCGAGCTTGCCCTGGCGGGCGGCCTCGGTCAGGTCGCGCCCGAAGCGCTCCAGGGACTGGAACGTGTCCTCGGGGTTCTGGCTGGTCACCCGGTGGCTGCCGCGCACCTCCCGCAGAGCGGTGAGCAGGTCGTCGCGGGCCACGTCCAGCCGGTCGGCGAGGGCGAGCAGCAGGTGCTCGGTAGAGAGGTACTCGTCGGTGAGCTCCACCCGGGCCGCCTCGGCGACATCCATCACCTTGGTGAGCTCACGGCTCATCCGCACCTCGCTGCCGTAGGCCCGGGGCAGCTTGGCCAGGCGTTCCCCGGTGGCGTTGCGCAGGGGAAGCGGCGCCAGCCCGACCTTCGTCAGGACGGGGAGCACGATGCCCTCGCTCTGGCCGAGGAGGGCCATGAGCAGGTGATCCGGGGTCACCTCGGGGTTGCTGGCGGATCGCGCCGCCTCGGTGGCGGCCTGCACGGCCTCCTGGGTCTTCAGGGTCCAGCGGTTCGGATCGAGCGCCATCACCGCAGCCTAAGGGCCGCCCCCGAACTTGCCAATGGGATTGTCAGGTTTTCTCCCGAGCCTGCCTCAGGAGCGGACGTCGTCGCCGAGGGTGCCGTCGAGGTCGCGGAGGATCAGCCACCATGAGGCCAGGCCGTGCTCGCACCACCCGTCGTAGGCCGCCAGGCAGTCGTCGGGGCAGCGCGACAGGCCATCGGCCACCCAGTCGGCCAGCCACTCCTCGTCCGGCGGCGCCCACCCGCTGTTGGCCTCGAACCACTCGTGGGCGGCCCGGATGGCCGTTGCCGCATCGGTCGTCACATCCCCATGGTGCTCCGGCTCGGGTCAGGCCGCACCGTCGGGGTCGTCACCGGTCAGCGACGGCGACGGCGACCTTGGTACAAGACGACCGACTGTGACACCGGGACCAGCTCGGACCGGTGGCGACGCTCGACCTCGGCGACCTCGCGCCGGGCGGCGGCCTCGGCGCCGTGGAGCGCGGCGCGCAGCGCCCGCACCTCCTCCTCCAGCGCCAGCACCCGCTGCACACCGGCCAGGTTGAGGCCCTCGTCGGTGAGCTCGGTGATGCGCTGCAACAGGGCGATGTCGTCGTCGCTGTAGCGGCGGCTGCCGCCGGCGGTGCGGGCCGGGTCGACCAGGCCCTTGCGCTCGTAGATGCGCAAGGTCTGAGGGTGGACGCCGGCCAGCTCGGCCGCGACCGAGATGACGTAGACGGCTCGGGCGGACCTAACCACGACGACCTCCGGCCGCCATGGTGGCACGCCCGTCGGCCTCCGCCCCGGAGAGGCGACCAGCGGACGACGAGGGTGGCCCCGGCGGGGCGAACCTTGAGCGGTTGAGTGCGCATGGGTCGGACAACCGCTCAAAGCTTGAGCTTCGACGACGCGGCCGGGTCACGGGACCGGCTCCATGTGGGCGCGGGGGGACTCATCCGCGGTGAGGGCGGCGAGCTCCTCGATGGCCTTGCGCTGAGCGGCGGTGAGCCGGGTGGGCACGGCCACCTCGACGGTGACGAGCAGGTCGCCCGGGCCGGCCCTGGCCGGCACGCCGCGGCCCCGCACCCGCAGGGTGCGTCCGGTGGGCGTGCCCTCGGCGATGCGCACCGTCACGGTGGACCCGTTGAGGGTCGGCACCGCGACATCCGCACCGAGGGCGGCCTCGGCGAAGGTGATCGGCAGGGTGAGGGTGAGGTCGCGGCCCTTGACCCGGAACAGCTCGTGGGGCGCCACCCGGCACACCACGTAGAGGTCGCCGGCGGGACCGCCGTCGCGACCCGGGGTGCCGCGGCCCCGCACCCGGATGCGCTGCCCGTCGGTGACGCCGGCGGGGATGCGCACCTTGACCTCGCGGGGGCGGCGCTCGATGCCCGACCCGCCACACGTGGGGCACGGATCGTCGATGATCGAGCCCCGGCCCCGGCACTGCGGGCAGGGGCTGCTGAAGGAGAACGGACCCTGATCCTCGGCGATGGACCCGAGGCCGCCGCAGCGGGGGCACTGTCGGGGGGCGGTGCCGAGGCGGGCGCCGTCACCGTGGCAGGTGCCGCACACCGCATCAGCCAGGAGGCGGACGCTGGTGGTGACGCCCTCGACGGCGTCGACGAACGACAGGTGCAGGTCGGTCTCGAGGTCCTGGCCGCGCTGGGGGCCGGGCCGCGCGCCGGGACGGGCACCCGGTGCGCCCCGCCCGCGACCGAAGAGGTTGCCGAACAACGAGCCGAGGTCGCCGAGGTCGGCCGGGTCGCCGGCGAAGCCACCGCCACCCGGCCCGAAGCCGCCGCCGGGGCCGAAGCCGCCAGCGGGGCCGAAGCCGCCACCCGAGGCGGCGAGCGCCCGGACCTCGTCGTACTCCTTGCGGCGCTCAGCGTCGCCGATCACGTCGTAGGCGGCCGAGACGTCCTTGAAGCGCTGCTCGGCGGTGGCGTTGCCCGGGTTGGCATCGGGGTGCAGCTCGCGCGCCAGCTTCCGGTAGGCCTTGGTGACGGCCTTCTGGTCCGCGTCGGACGAGACGCCGAGGAGGGCGTAGTAGTCCTTCTCGAGCCATTCCCGCTGGGGCGCCACGGCGCTCAGCCCCTGACCTTCACCATGGCCGCGCGGACCACCCGACCCTTCCAGGCGTACCCGATGCGCAGCACGTCAGCCACCACCGACAGCGCCGGGTCGTCGTCGTCGCTGGCGGGTTCGTGCATGACCGCCTCGTGGCGGGTGGGGTCGAACACGTCGCCCGCCGGGTCGATGCGCTCCAGGCCGTTCTTCTCGAGGATCTGCACGAGGGCCGCGAACACGGGCTCGACCGCGGCCTCGCCGTGGGCGATGGCGCCGTCGCACGCGTCGAGCACCGGAAGCAGGTCCTCGACAAGGCGACCGGTCACGGCGTCGGCCCGGCTCCCGGCGTCGCGCTGGAGCCGCTTCTTGGAGTTCTCGAAGTCGGCCTGGGCCCGGCGCAGCCGGTTGAGGTAGTCGTCGCGCTCGCCGGTCAGTCGCTCGATGTCGTCGAGCAGGGCCTCGACCGACACGTCCGCCGGGGGAACCATCGGCCCGCCGTCGTCGGGTGAGCCCGGAGCGCCGGCGGGGTCGAGGCCGGCGACTATCGACTCGAAGTCGCCGTCGTCGCCCCCGCCCGCGTCAGCGACCGGGGAGCCGGGGGTGTCGGGCGCGACCGGTGAGCCGGTCGGCTCCTCGGCCTCGCCGGGTTCCGGAGGCACCTCGGACATCAGGAGCTGCCCTTGGCGGTGTCATCCGCGTCGCCGTCGTCGACGACCTCGGCGTCGACCACGTCGTCGTCGGAGCCGCCGTCGGTGGCACCGGCGCCGCCGGCCTCGCCGTAGGAGCCCTCGTTCTCGGCCTTGGCCGCGTCGTAGAGCTTCTGGGTGAGGCTCTGGCTGGCGGTCATGAGCGCCTCGGTGCCCGCCCGGATGGCGTCGGTGTCGGAGCCCTCGAGCGCGCTCTTGAGCTCGGAGAGGGCGGCCTCGGCGGCCTCCTTCTCGGAGCCCTCCACCTTGTCGCCCTGCTCGCGCAGCACCTTCTCGACCTGGTAGACGAGGGTGTCGGCCTGGTTGCGCGCCTCGACGTCCTCCTTGCGCTTGCGGTCCTCCTCGGCGTGGGCCTCGGCGTCCTTGACCATCTGGTCGATGGCCGACTTGTCGAGCGACGACTGGCCGGTGATGGTCATGGACTGGGTCTTGTTGGTGGCCCGGTCCTTGGCCGACACGTGCACGATGCCATCGGCGTCGATGTCGAAGGTGACCTCGATCTGGGGGACGCCCCGGGGCGCAGGCGGCAGGTCGACGAGCTGGAACTTTCCCAGCGTCTTGTTGTACTGGGCCATCTCCCGCTCGCCCTGCAGGACGTGGATCTCCACCTGCGACTGCATGTCATCGGCGGTGGTGAACGTCTCGCTGCGCTGGGTCGGGATGGTGGAGTTGCGCTCGATGAGGCGGGTCATCACGCCGCCCTTGGTCTCGATGCCGAGCGACAGCGGGGTGACGTCGAGGAGCAGGACGTCTTTGACCTCGCCCTTGAGCACGCCGGCCTGGACGGCGGCGCCGACGGCGACGACCTCGTCGGGGTTGACGCCCTTGTTCGGCTCGTTGCCGGTGAGCTCGCGCACGAGCTCGGTGACCGCCGGCATGCGGGTGGAGCCGCCCACCAAGATGATGTGGTTGATCTCGCCCTGGGAGAGCCCGGCGTCGGAGATGGCTTGCTCGAAGGGGCCCCGGCACCGGTTCAGCAGATCGGCGGTGAGCTCCTGGAACTTCGACCGGGAGAGGGTCTCGTCGAGGTGCAACGGGCCATCGGCGCCGGCGGTGATGTAGGGCAGGTTGATCTGGGTCTGCTGGGTGGACGAGAGCTCGATCTTGGCCTTCTCGGCCGCTTCCTTCAGCCGCTGCTCGGCCATCGGGTCCTTGGCCAGGTCGATGCCGTGGGCGTTCTTGAAGCCCGACACCATCCAGTCGATGACGGCCTGGTCCCAGTCGTCGCCGCCCAGGTTCACGTCGCCGTGGGTGGACTTCACCTCGAACACCGAGTCGCCGATCTCGAGCACCGACACGTCGAAGGTGCCGCCGCCGAGGTCGAAGACGAGGACGGTCTGCTCCTGGTCCTCGCCGACCTTCTCGAGGCCGTAGGCGAGGGCGGCGGCGGTGGGCTCGTTGATGACCCGCAGCACCTCGAGGCCGGCGATCTGGCCCGCCTCCTTGGTGGCGGTGCGCTCGGCGTCGTTGAAGTACGCGGGGACGGTGATGACGGCCTGGTGGACAGTGTCGTTCAGGTACGACTCGGCGTCGGCCTTGAGCTTCATCAGGGTGCGGGCCGAGATCTCCTGGGCCGTGTAGCCCTTGCCGTCGATCTCGATCTTCCAGTCGGTGCCCATGTGGCGCTTGACCGATCGGATGGTGCGGCCCGGGTTGGTGATGGCCTGGCGCTTGGCCACCTCACCCACCAGGACCTCGCCCGCCTTGGAGAAGGCGACGACCGACGGGGTGGTGCGCGACCCCTCGGCGTTGGGGATGACGATCGGTTCGCCCGCCTCGAGGACGCTGACGACCGAGTTGGTGGTGCCGAGGTCGATTCCGACGGCCTTGGGCATGGGGGTTTCCTCCGGTGCGGGACGAGATGTGTCTTGCGTCAGGATAAAAGTTGAGTGCCCGACTATCAACCTGACGCCGAGATCTTCCGAAACTGCCGCCCTGCCGGGTCTCGTCGACCCATCACGGTGGCGGTTTGCCCGTCGTCTGAGCACCGTCGTCCTGCCCGGCGTGGACCCTCCTACTGTGGCGGCCATGAGCCGCGCCCGCGCCACCCTCGTCCTGCTCCGCCACGGCCAGAGCACCTGGAACGCCGAGAACCTCTTCACCGGGTGGTGGGACGCCCCGCTCTCGGCCCTCGGCGAGCAGGAGGCGCGCGAGTCGGGGCGCCTCATGGCCGAGGCCGGCCTCGCCCCCGACGTCGTCCACACCTCGCTGCAGACCCGCGCCATCCACACCGCGGACCTGGCCCTCTTGGCCATGGGCCTCTCGTGGGTGCCGGTGCGGCGCCACTGGCGGCTGAACGAGCGCCACTACGGCGATCTCACGGGCCGGGACAAGGCCGAGACGGCGGCGCGCTTCGGAGCCGACCAGGTGCACATCTGGCGGCGCAGCTACGACACGCCGCCGCCGCCCATCGCCCCGGACAACGCCCACAACCCCAACGAGGACCGGCGCTACGCCGCCCTGCCACCCGACGTGCTCCCGACCTCGGAGTGCCTGGCCGACGTGGTGGCCCGCATGCTGCCCTACTGGTTCGATGCCATCGTCGCTGACCTGGCGGCGGGGCGCACGGTGCTCGTCGCCGCCCACGGCAACAGCCTGCGGGCCCTCGTGAAGCACCTCGACGACATCGCCGACGATGCCATCTCCGAGCTGAACCTGCCCACGGGGGTCCCGCTCGTGTACGAGCTCGACCCCGCCACGATGCGACCCGCCGAACCCGGCGACCCGTTGGCCCGCAGCCTGGGCGACCCCGCGGCGGTGGCGGCCGCCGCCGCCGCCGTGGCCCAGCAGGCGGCCCGGTCCCCCGCCGCAGAGACCTGGGGCCGGTAGGCCCCCGACCGAGAGGCACCGGGGCGGAAGATCCGGCCACCCGCTACGAGCCGTGAGACCACCATCCGGGGGGCACGGGAGGCGTCGGCCCGTTGCGCTCCCAGGTCACCAACGTGGTCGGGACCCCGGACACGCCATCCGATCGGTCCCGGCAACGGCGGGCCGGCCGAACAGGTGCGTCTCATCGACGCCATCGGCGGGTCCGCGAACCCGCCTACCAGGGAGGCGGCGGGATAGCGGGCTGGTACCCTTCGGTCTGGGTGTGCCGGGAAGCCTGGTCGGCGATGTCATCTCCGACCCCGTAGGTCCATGGTCCTCCTCGTCACCTCGCACATCCTTGCTGCCGCGCTTCTTCTCGGCCTCGGCGCGCGCCTCGGCCGGCGCGGGACGATCGCCGCCGCGCTGGTCGTCCCCGGTGTCGCCGCGGCCTGGTTCGCGTCCCAGATCGGCGGTGTGCTCGACGGGGCCGAACGCTCGCAGCGCTGGACCTGGCTGCCCGACCTCGACGTCGCCCTGTCGTTCCGGCTCGACGGGTTCGCCCTGCTCATGGCCCTGGTCGTCACCGGTATGGGCACCCTCGTGCTGGCGTACTCGGGCAGCTACTTCGGCCCCGAGGTGCCCCTCGAGCGGCTCTCGCGCTTCGCCGGCGGGTTCGTCGCCTTCGCCGGCGCCATGCTCGGGCTCGTCCTCGCCGATGACACCTGGACGCTCTTCATCTTCTGGGAGGCGACCACGATCACCTCCTTCGTGCTGATCGGCCTCGACCACGAGGGCGCCGGCGCCCGGTCCGCCGCCCAGCAGGCCCTGCTCGTCACCGGGGCCGGTGGCCTCGCCCTCTTCGGTGGCCTAGCCCTGCTCGCCGACGCGGCGGGCACCACGTCGCTCGCCGGGCTGAGCGCGGCGCCGGCCACCGCCGTGGTGGTGCAGGTGGGCCTGGTGCTCGTCCTCGTCGGGGCGTTCACCAAGTCGGCACAGTTCCCGTTCCAGTTCTGGCTGCCCGGGGCCATGGCCGCGCCCACCCCGGTCAGCGCCTTCCTCCACTCGGCCACCATGGTGAAGGCGGGGGTGGTGCTGGTTGGCCGCCTGGCGCCCCTCTTCGCCGAGGTCTCGTGGTGGCGACCGACCCTCGTCGTCGTGGGCGGGCTGACGATGCTGACCGGCGGCATCAGCGCGCTGCGCCAGCACGATGCCAAGCTTCTCCTGGCCCACGGCACCGTGTCGCAGCTGGGCCTACTCATGGTGCTCTTCGGCCTCGGCCACCCGGCCACCACCGCCGCCGGGGTGGCCCTGCTGGTGGGCCACGCCCTGTTCAAGGCCGCGCTGTTCCTCGCCGTCGGCATCGTCGACCACGCCACCGGCAGCCGGGACATCCGCCGCCTGACCGGAGTGGGCCGCCGCCTGCCGTGGGTGGCGGCGATGACCGCGGTCGCCGCCGCCTCGATGGTCGGGCTGCCCCCGCTGCTCGGGTTCGTGGCCAAGGAGGCCGCCCTCGACGCCCTCGTCGAGGAGGGCGACGCGTGGAGCGTGGTCGCCCTCGTGGTGGTCGTCGTCGGCTCGGTCCTGACCACCGCGTACTCGGCCCGGCTCTGGTTCGGGCTCTTCTCCGACGGTCCCGGGCCGACGGACGAACCGGCCACCGTGCGCCACCCGCCGTCGGTCGGGCTCACCGGACCGGTGGGTGTGCTCGTCGGGCTCACCATCGCCGGCGGGCTGCTCGCCGGCCCCCTCGGCGACCGGCTCGGGGTCGCCAGCGAGGCGCTCGACCCCGCCGCCGAGGGGCACCTCACCCTGTGGGCGGGGCTCCACCTCCCGCTCTTCCTCTCGGTGGGCATCGTTGCGGCCGGCGCGGGGCTCCACCTCCTGCTCGCCCGGTCCCCGGGCCTGCCCGCGGCGCGCTTGTCGGGGACCCGGGCCTTCCAGTCCACCCTCGACGGCCTGCTCGTCGGTGCCCGCCGGGTCACGGCGATCGTCCAGAGCGGGTCGTTGCCGGCCTACATGGCCGTCGTGTTCGTGGTGCTCATCGCGGCCATGACGGCGGCGTTCGTGGGCGGGGCCGGGATCGGTCCGGGCGGCACCAGCGCCACGGGGGGCAGCGTCCTGCAGGCCGCGGTCGCCGTGCTCGCGGCGGCCATGGCCGCCGCCATGGTGGTGGCGCGCCGTCGCTTCGTGGCGGTGCTGATGCTCGGTGCCGTGGGCTACGCCATGGCGGCCATCTTCATGCTCTACGGGGCCCCGGACCTGGCCCTGACCCAGGTGCTGGTGGAGACGATCACCCTCGTCGTGTTCCTCCTCGTGCTCCGGCACCTCCCCGAGGGCTACTCGCCGCCCCCGGAGTGGGCTCCCCGCGCCGTGCGGATCGCCATCTCCCTCGCCGTGGGGCTGGGCGTGGCCACCTTCGCCCTCGTCGCCGGCACGGCGCGCACCACCAGCCCGGTCGCCGATGAGATCGTGGCCCGGTCCGAGCCCGACGCGGGCGGCCGCAACGTGGTGAACGTGATCCTCGTCGACGTCCGCGGCGTCGACACCCTGGGCGAGATCACCGTCCTCGCCATCGCCGCCGCCGGTGTAGCCAACCTGGTGCGCGCCGCCCGGCGGGACCACGGTGCGGGGACCGATCCCCTGGGCGACCCCCACCTGTCGGGAGCCGGGCCCCAGCCCGACCCGCCCGACGCCATCGGCGCCCGCTCGGTGATCTTCGACCAGGTCTCCCGCGCCGTTTTCACCCTGATCCTGTTGGTCTCGGTGTACGTGACCCTGCGGGGCCACAACGCCCCCGGTGGCGGCTTCGCCGGCGGCCTCATCGCCGGCATGGCGTTCGTCATGCGCTACCTGGCGGCCGGGTCGCCCCACCTCCGGCGCCCCCGGGCCCTGCCCACGTCGGGGCTCATCGCCACCGGCCTGCTGCTGGCGGTCGGGACCGGTCTGACCGCGGCGGCGACGGGCGAGGAGTTCCTGACCTCGTCGATCGCCGAGGTCGGCCTGCCGCTGATCGGCACGGTGAAGCTGGTGTCGTCCACGGTGTTCGACATCGGCGTGTACGTCCTGGTGCTGGGCGTGGTCCTCAGCGTGCTCACCCACCTGGGTTCGGAGTCGAGCGGCCACCCGCCGGGGCTGGCCGAGCCTGGCGCGTCGCCACGGGCGGGAGCTCGGTGAGCCTTCCCCTCGTCGCCCTCATAGGGGTGCTCTTCGCGACCGGCACCTACCTCATGCTCCACCGGACGATCACCCGCATCGTGCTGGGTGTCGCGGTGATGGGCAACGGCGTCAACCTGCTGCTGCTCACCGCCGGCGGGCGGCGGGGCACCGCCCCGGTCATCGGCGGGGAGGGAACCTTCACCGACCCCGTGCCCCAAGCCCTGGTGCTCACCGCCATCGTGATCGGCTTCGCCCTCCAGGCCTTCCTGCTCGCCCTGGCCTGGCGGAACTGGACCGTCGACGGCAACGACGAGGTCGAGGACGACCTCTCCGACCGGCGCCTGGCCGGCCCCATGGACGATGCCGATGGCGGGACCGACGGGGGCGTCGACGCCGACACCCAGCCCGACCCCCCGGGCGAGGGCGGACCCCGATGACCCGACTCGTCCCCCTGACCTTCGCCCTGCCCCTCCTGGGCGCGGCGCTGAGCCTGCTCGCGGTGCGTCACCAGCAGGTGCAGCGCATCGTCAACCTGGTCAGCCTCGGGGCGACGCTCGCCATCTCGGTCGTCCTCCTGGTGGCGGTCGAGCGCGACGACGCCGCGGTGGTGGCCCGCCTCGGCGGCTGGCCGTCGGAGATCGGCATCACCTACGTCGTCGACCGCCTCGCGGCCCTGATGCTCGTCATCGCCTTCGTGACCCTGCTCACGGTGCTGGTGTTCGCCGTCGGGCAAGGTGCGAACGACGAGCGCTCGCCCTACTACCACCCCGCCTACCTGGTGCTCGCCGCGGGCATCGCCGCCGCCTTCTCGACCGGCGACCTCTTCCACCTCTTCGTCGCCTTCGAGGTCCTGCTCATCGCCAGCTACGTGCTGCTGACCCTGCACGGGCGCCCCAGCCAGGTGCGTGCCGGCACCACCTACGTGGTCATCAACACCCTCGAGTCGCTGCTCCTGCTCACCGCGGTGGGCCTGGTGTACGCCGCCACCGGCACCCTCAGCCTGGCCGAGCTGCCGGTCCGTCTGGCCGAGCTCGACCCGGGGTTGCGCACCGGGCTCCAGATGCTGCTCCTGATCGCCTTCGGCCTCAAGGCCGCGGTGTTCCCCCTGTTCTTCTGGTTGCCCGACTCCTACCCCACCGCTCCCAGCCCGGTGACCGCGGTGTTCGCCGGCCTGCTCACCAAGGTCGGCGTCTACGCCTTGATCCGGACCCAGACCCTGCTCTTCCCCGACCAGCACCGCACCCTGTTGATCGTGGTCGCGGCCCTCACCATGCTCATCGGCGTGCTCGGGGCCATCGCCCAGAGCGACATCAAGCGCATCTTGTCGTTCCTCATCGTCAGCGGGATCGGCTACATGGTGATGGGCCTCGCCATCGGGGGTGCGGCCGGGGTTGCGGCGACCGTCTTCTACCTGCTGCACCACATCCCCACCAAGACCTCGCTGTTCCTCGTGGAGGGGGTAGTCGAATCCAGCGAGCGCACCGGCGAGCTCGACCGGCTGGGTGGCCTGGCCCGCCGATCGGGACCCCTGGCGCTGCTGTTCGCCGTGCCCGCGCTCAGCCTGGCCGGGGTGCCCCCGTTCTCGGGGTTCGTCGGCAAGCTGGGGCTGATCACCGCCGGGGTCGACGACGGCCAGTACGTCCTGGTGGCCGTGGCCCTGGTCGTCAGCCTGCTGACCCTCGTGTCGATGGCCAAGATCTGGCTCGGCGCGTTCTGGGGTCCCAAGTCCGACGGCGACGCACGCGAGGGGGGCATCCTCCGGCGCCGGCCGACCATGGGCGGCGCCACGGCCGTGCTCGTCGCCGTGACCCTGACCGTGGCCCTGGGGGCCGGGCCGCTCTACGCCCTCTGCGAGCGCGCCGCGGCCGACCTGACCACACCAGGCCACTACGCCGGCGACGTGGAGGCGGCACCGTGAGCGAGCGAACCAGACAAAACGGGCTCTCTGACGGCGAAGCCCGCGGAGCCGGCAGCGCTCATCGGTCCCCGGCTACGCCAACCCGGCCGGACGTGTCCGACGATCCAACGGCGAACCGATGAGCGAGTGGAGCGAGCGAACCAGACAGCGCGGCCTCTCTGACGGCGAAGCCGTCAGGGGTCATCGGTCCCCGGCAACACCAACCCGGCCGGACGTGTCCGACGATCCAACGGTCCACCGATGACCGCCACCCGCCGTCGCCTGCCCTGGCTCGGTGTCCTCACCCTCGTCTGGGTCCTCCTCAACGGCGACCCGACCCTCGCCAACCTCCTCGGCGGCCTGGCCGTGGCCACCGGCGTGCTCGTGATCTTCCCCCTCGCTGATGAGCCGCGCCTCCACCGGGTGCACCCCGTGGGCGTCGCCCGTTTCGTGCTGTTCGTCCTCGGCAGCCTGGTGACCTCGAGCATCCGCGTGCTGGTGACCGTCCTCGTCCCCACCCCGGCCCGGCTCCGCGCCGGCATCGTCCGGATCGAGCTGCCCGGCGCCACCCCGCTGGTGACGACCCTCGTGGCCAACGCCATCACCCTCACCCCCGGCACGCTGACCCTGACCGCAGGGTCAAACCCCGGCGTGCTGCACGTCCACGTGCTCGGGCTGGGCGACCTCGAGACGTTTCGTGCCGGGGTGCTCGACCTCCAGGCTCGAGCCGCGGCGGCCTTCACCCCGATCCCGGGGGGCGGGGACGACCACGAGGGCGAGCGATGACGGTCGTGGCGACGGTCTGCTTCGCGGCACTCGCCGTGTCGGCCGCGCTCTGCCTTCTGCGCGTCGTGCGCTCCGAGGGCCTCCCCGATCGCGCCATCGCCCTCGACACCGTCACCGCTACGATCATCTCGGGGATCGCGGTGGGCATCGTGGCGACCGGCGACGGCACGTACGCGGATGTCGCTCTCGTGCTCAGCCTGCTCGGCTTCCTGGCGACGGTGACGATCGCCCGCTACATGGGACGGCGGGGTCCGTGAACCTCCTCGACATCCTCGCGGGGCTCTTCGTGGTGGCCGGCGCGTCTCTGACCGTCGTGGCCGTCATCGGCCTCTACCGGCTGCCCGACGTCTACGCCCGCATGCACGCCGCGACCAAGCCCGCGACCCTCGGCATCACCCTCTGCCTGGTCGGCGCCGCCCTGGCTGTCGACGACGTCTCCGATGTCACCAAGCTCCTCCTCGCCGCCACGTTCCAGCTGGTGACGGCGCCGGTCTCCGCGCACCTCATCGGCCGCGCTGCGCACGAGGCCGGCGCCCGCCAGAGCGACCACACCGTCGTCGACGAGCTGGACTGACCCGAAATTGCGTACATGAGTCGCGCCGAGCGCGACTCATGTACGCAATTTCGGCGGTTCCGGGGTGGGCCGGGGCTAGATGGCGTCGACCCCCGACTCGCCGGTGCGGATGCGTACGATCGCCTCGATCGGGGGCACCCACACCTTGCCGTCCCCGATCTTCCCGGTGGCCGCCGCGGCCACCAGCACGTCGACCACCTTGTCCATCTCGACATCGTCGATCACGACCTCGAGCTTGACCTTGGGCACGAAGTCGATCTGGTACTCCGTGCCCCGATAGGTCTCGGTGTGGCCGCCCTGGCGACCGAACCCCTTCACCTCGGTCACGGTGATCCCGACGACCCCCGCGGTCTTC